>DATGZZ010000350.1:0-5825 GCA_035296945.1 Reyranella sp. | reverse complement strand
GCAGGCGCTTGTTGACGATGGCGGGCCGCATCGGCGGCCGGCGCAGCGCGGCTTCGGTCGACTGGCCGGCGCCGGGAGCGCCCAGCGGACGGCGAATGGGCGCCGCCGGCGCGGCGGGCGCCGCCGGCGGGGCAGCCCCGGCATTGATCTCCTCGGCCTGGCGGGCGATCGGTGCCTGCGGCGAGGCGGTGGCCGCCTGATCCAGACGCTTCTGCACCAGCGCGTCGGTCTTGCGCTTGACCTCTTCCTCGGACTTCTTGCGCGCGTCTTCCTCGGCCAGGCGCTTCTTGTGCTCCTCGTCGGCCTTCTTGCGTACCTCGTCTTCGATGGCGCGGCGGGCGGCTTCCTGGGCGGCACGCTGGCGCGCCACCTCGGCATCGCGGTTGGCGTCGACCAGGGCGCGGGCGCGCGCTTCCTTTTCTTCCTCGGTCAGCGTCTTCAGCACGGCGCCGCCGCCGGGGCGGTTGCCCTCACCGGCCGACGGACGCGTCGGCGTGCGCGCGGTCGTGGCGGCCCCGCCGCCCAGCTTGAGGGTCCGGCCGGTCGGCGCCGCCGGCGCCTTGACCTCGGGCGCAGGCGCAGCGGCCGCAGGTGCAGTGGCCCCGGGCGGCCGCTTGACCGGCTTCTTGGCCACGACCTCCACCACGCGCGTGCGTCCGTGCGAGAACTTCTGGCGCACCTGCGTGGCGTCGCTCGCGCCCTTCGCCGCCGCGCCCGTGCGCGTCGTCGTCGAAAGCGTGAGCGGCTTGGTCGGCTTGGTCTGCTCGTTCTGTTCCGTCATATGTCGTGTTGTCCTTGGTCCGCTGCGGCCCGTCAACCGTCGTTACTTTTCAATCGAGACTGTGTTCAACCGATAGCCGCGCCAACGCGCCGCTCCGGCTTCGATTCGTTCAATAAAGGCACCGCCCGCGTCGTCGCAGGCGACCGCCACGTAGACCGCCTGCTCGCGGCCGAAGATTCCACCCAGTGCCGCCGCGTCGCCCAGGCGGGCGATCGGCAAGCCTGTTGCCTTGAGCTTGCCGAGGCCATCGCCGTCAGCCTCGTCGGCTACGACCAGCAATCCGGCACGCCGCTGGCCCACCATCTGCTCGACCCTCACGAAGCCTGCGACCGCCCGGCCGGCCCGGCGCGCTCGGCTGAGATCGGCCAGCGGCCGTTCCAAAAGCAGCCGCTCGACCCGCTCGGCCAGGTCGGACGCCGGCTTGACCGAGGCCCGCGCTGCCCTGGCGAACAGGTTCTTGGCCACGGCCCGCTCGACCGCCGCCCGTTCGGCCTTCACCCAAAGCCCGCGCCCCGGCAGGCGCCGCGCCAGGTCAGGCACGACGTCGCCCTCGGGCCCGACCACGAAGCGGATCATCCGCTCGGGCGCGCCCGTCTCCCCGGTCGCAATGCAGGTGCGCTGCGGGCCGGTCGAGGGAGGAGCCAGGGGCTCTTCAAGGGTCATGGCGACGGCAAAAGCCAATGGGGTCGTTCTCCTTTTAGATTAGGCCTTGGCCGCTTCCCCGGCCGCGGCGTCCTCGGCGGCGAACCAGTGCTCGCGCGCCTTCATGATGATGGCGTTGGCAGTGTCGTTATCCATGGTGCTCTCGCCCACGATCTCGCGCAGCTCGTCGGAGGCGAGGTCGGCGAGATCATCGCGCGTCTTCACGCCCTTCTCGCCCAGCGCCACCAGCATCGGCAGCGTCAGCCCCTCGGTGTTGCGCACGTCCTCGTCGACGCCGAGCTCTTCCAGGCGGGTGGCCAGCTCCGCGTCGCGCTTTTCGATGTACTCGCGGGCGCGGCGCTGCAGCTCGGTGGCGATCTCCTCGTCGAAGCCCTCGACGCCGGCCAGGTCCTCGACCGCCGAATCGGAGACGTCCTCGACCGCGGCATAGCCTTCGGCCACCAAGAGATGGGCAATCACGTCGTCGACATCAAGCGCTGCCTTGAAGAGCTCGGTGCGCTCCCGCGTCTCCTTCTGGCGGCGTTCGCTCTCCTCGGTCTCGGTCATGATGTCGATTTCCCAGCCGGTGAGCTGGGAGGCGAGCTTGACGTTCTGGCCGCGGCGGCCGATCGCCAGGCTCAGCTGGTCGTCGGGCACGACCACCTCGGTCTTGTGCTTCTCTTCGTCCATCAGCACCTTGCTGACCTCGGCCGGCGCCAGCGCATTGACGATGAAGTTCGCGGTGTCGTTCGACCACGGGATGATGTCGACCTTCTCGCCCTGCAGCTCCTGCACGACGGCCTGCACGCGGCTGCCGCGCATGCCGACACAGGCGCCGATCGGGTCGATGGCGCTGTCGTGGCTCAGCACGGCGATCTTGGCGCGGCTGCCGGGATCGCGGGCGACCGCCTTGATCTCGATGATGTTGTCGTAGATCTCCGGCACTTCCTGCATGAACAGCTTGGCCATGAACTGCGGATGGCTGCGCGACAGGAAGATCTGCGGGCCGCGCGGCTCCTCGCGCACGTCGAAGATGTAGGCGCGCACGCGGTCGTTCACGCGCAGGCTCTCGCGCGGGATCGTCTCGTCGCGGCGGATCACGCCTTCGGCGCGCTGCAAGTCGACGGTGATGTTGCCGTAGTCGACGCGCTTGACCACGCCCGACACGATCTCGCCGACGCGATCCTTGAACTCCTCGTACTGCCGCTTGCGCTCGCTCTCGCGCATGCGCTGGGTGATGACCTGCTTGGCGGTCTGGGCGGCGACACGGCCGAAGTCGATCGGCGGCAGCTCGTCGGTCAGGAAGTCGCCGGCCTGCGCCTCGGGATTGCGGCGCTGCGCTTCGACGAGCGGCACCTGCGTGTTCTCGTTCTCGACCGGGTCGGCCACCTGCATGTAGCGCAGCAGCTTGATCTCGCCCGTCTTGCGGTCGATCTCGGCGCGGATGTCGTGCTCCAGCCCGTACTTGGCGCGGCCGGCCTTCTGGATGGCCTGTTCCATCGCCTCGAGCACTTCCTCGCGCTCGATGCCCTTTTCACGGGCGACCATGTCGGCCACCTGCAGCATCTCCAGGCGCGGGATATCGGCAGTCGTTGCCATGACTAATTCCTCTCTTGCGAATCCACTAATGAGCCTGGCCCGCCCCCTGCTGGGCGAGCCGATGTTCTTCAATCAACGCGTCGGTCATCTCGAGCTTGGCCCTGGACACGGCCGTGAGCGGCACCGCCGTCTCCGTGCCATCCTCCAGACGAAGCCGCACCGCGCCCTCGCTCAGCCCCAAGAGCGTGCCCTTGAAGCGGCGACGCCCGTCGATCGGCTCGGCGGTCTCCACGCGGGCGAGATGGCCCGCCCACCTTGAATAGTCCTTCGGCCGCGTCAACGGCCGGTCGATGCCGGGCGAGCTCACCTCGAGGGTGTAGTTGCCCGGAATGGGATCCTCGACATCGAGCACCGCCGACAGCGCGCGCGAGACAGTAGCGCAGGCCTCGACATCCATCGCGCCGCCGTCGGCCGGCTCGATCATGATCTGCAGCGTGCCGCCGCCCTTGCTCATGGCGACGCGAACCAGCTCGAAGCCCATGCCGACGACGGTCGGGGCAACGATCTCTTCGATTCGACGCAGCAATTCGGTCACGCGGGGCCTTGGTTCTCAGCAGTTTTGGGCCGGCGGGCTTCCCACAAATGAAAAGAGCGGGTTTTGGGCCCACTCTTTCTTGTTTGGTTCGTCCCGCGAACCCGATGAGGATGGCGCGGATATAGGCGCAGTCCCGGCAACTAGCAAGAGAATCCGGTGTATTTTATGGGCTTTCTTGCAAACACTTCTATTAGTAGTAGTGCCACGTTTCGAGGCCATCTGCGCGAGCCAAGAAAATAAATGTGGGGTCCGCCGCTATGCGGGCGGCAGGCGCCCCGCAGCCCTAGCGGGGAAGGTCCTGCAGCCATCTCCGGGCGTCGTGCAGGCTGCGGAAGAGCCTGACCGGCCGATCCGTCTTGGTGGCATCGGCGAAGAGATCGGCAAATCCCTGGCGCTCGGGATGAATGACAAAGGCGATCGGGCCGCGCGTGGCCGCCCCTTTCTCGGCCCGCAGCATCACGGCCATGGCTTCGACCTGCTCGCGGCTCATGTCGATGTTCGAGCTCGAGACGTCGATGATCTTGCTGAAATGCCGGACGTCGTTGTCCACCATCTGCCTGACCAGGTCGCGGACGTCGTCGGGCGTCACCTGGCCGCGCGCCACGATGACGAGCAGACGGTGCAATCGGGAGATTTCCAGTTGGATCGGCATTCAGCGGCGTCGACGCGCAGGGGCCCGAACGCTGCCCCGACGGGCATGCTACACCCCCGGCCCCGCCGACGGCGACCCGGAAAAGGAAGATCATCCAGGGTTTGCATGTCCCGCCTCGACGGTCGCGGCGTCGAGGGCGTTGCGCACGGCCAGTGCGAGGTCGCCTTTGCGGAAGGGTTTCGTCAGAAGCTTGGCGCCGGGATCGAGGCGGCCGTCATGGACGATGTTGTCCTGGCTGAAGCCCGACACGAACAGCACCGACGTGCGCGGCCAACGCGACGTCACCTCGTCGGCCAGCTTCTTGCCGTTGATGCCGGGCATCACGACATCGGTCAGCAGCAGATCGTAGGGCCGCTTCGCGCGCTCGAAGGCGGCGATGCCGGCCGAGCCGTCGGCGGCATGGCTCACCGCATAGCCCAGGCTCTGCAGCTGTTCGACCATGGCGGCACGCACCCTGGGCTCGTCCTCGACGACCAGGATCTCCTCGTGGCCGCGCGGCAAGGCGACAGCGGCAACCACTTGGTCGGCGGCCGGCAGGTCGGCGGCGGCGCGCGGCAGGTAGATCGTGACGGTGGTGCCGCGGCCAAGCTCGCTTTGGATGCCGATATGGCCCTTCGACTGGGTGATGAAGCCGTGCACCATGCTCAAGCCCAACCCCGTCCCCTTGCCCACTTCCTTGGTCGTGAAGAACGGATCGAAGACGCGCGACAGTACCTCCGGAGGTATGCCGGTTCCGGTGTCGGTGACGGAGAGACGCACGAAAGCACCAGGTGAGGCGCCGGCGATGCGGTCGGACGCCCGTTCGTCCAGCACCGCGTTCGCGGTCTCGATCAGCAGCCGGCCGCCTTCCGGCATGGCATCGCGCGCATTGAGGCAGAGATTGACCAGCGCATTTTCGAACTGCCCGCGATCGACCTCGACCGGCCACAGACTGTCGTCCAGCATCGATTCGATCTCGACCTGCGCGCCCAGCGTGCGCTGCAAGAGCCGACCGATTGTCACGACCAGGGCATTGAGGTCGACGCTCTGCGGCCTGAGCGGCAGCTTGCGCGAGAAGGCAAGCAGGCTGCGCGTGAGGTCGGTGGCCCGGCCGATCGCCTTGGAGATGTGGCCGACGCGCTGGCGAGCGGACGAGGGCAAGTTTTCCTCCTCCTCCAGCGCATCGACGTTGGCCATCATGACCATCAGGATGTTGTTGAAGTCGTGGGCGATGCCGCCGGTGAGCTGGCCGACCGCTTCCATCTTCAGCGCCTGCTGAAGCTGGGCCTCCAGCGACTTGCGCTGCGCGATATCGATGACGATGCCGCGCAGCGCCACGATCTCGCCCTCGGCATTGCGTACGGTCGTGAGGTAGCGCTCGACCGCGAACGGCGTGCCGTCTCGTCGGCGGAACACCGTTTCGGCGGCCGGTGGCGTGGCATCGGTCCGCAGCCCCTCGATCACCGCCCGGCGATCGCCGGGCGCGGCATAGAGGGTCTGGATGTCGACCTTGCCGAGATCCTCGTCGTCGCTGAAGCCGAACATGCGGCGCCACGCGGCATTGGCGGTCACGATGCGTCCATCGGTCGTGCTTTCGAGGATGCCGACGGGCAGCGCTTCGACCAGCGCCTGGTACT
>DATGZZ010000349.1:0-2543 GCA_035296945.1 Reyranella sp. | reverse complement strand
CGCGGCGGCACCAGCACCACGTCGCGCACCGCACCGGCAAACGCCTGGCCATTGATCTCCGTGACCTGGAAGGAAGGACCATGCATGTGCATGGGATGCGCCATCATGGTTGTGTTGCGCATCACCAGCTCGACCCGCTCGCCTTTTTCCACGGTGACCGGCACGGCTTCCATGCCGTGCACGGCCATGCCCCATGTATAGCTCGTCATGTTGCCGACCAGATCGATCGGCACCGAGCGGTCGATCCGTCGCGACGGCAGCGGCTGGGCCGCACGTAGCTTCATCTCGTCCATCAGGCCGAGCGCCGGTGCCGCCATCGCCGCCGTCTCGGAAATCCTGGCCATCGCCGCGCCGCGCGGACGCAGCACCACGCCGGTCTGCATGGCAAGACCTTCGCCGCGCGCCAGCACCGGCAGGGCCGTTCCGTCGGCCGGCAGGCGCACCGCGATGTCGACGCGCTGGGCGATGGCGAGCGGGAACTGGCGGACCTTGAGCGGCACCACCGGATTGCCGTCGACGCTGAGCACCGTACCCTCGACATTGCCGAGGTCGATCATGAAGTTGGTCGAGGCCGCCGCATTGATGATGCGCAGCCGCACCTCCGCGCCTTTCTCGACCTCGAACACCTGCGGATCGGCAAGCGTGCGGTCGTTGGCCAGGAAGGCGTCGTAGGTGACGTCGTTCAGGTCCATGCCGCCGCCGGACGGCATGTTCATCCCGGGCATGTTCATGCCGCCGCGCGACATGTTCGACATGCCGCCCGACATGTTGCCCATCGCCGCCATCGGCTTGGGCTTGCGCAGCTCCTCGAAGATCAGGCTGGGCTTGCGCCAGGAGAAGTCTTCCAGGAGGACGACGACCTCCTGCAGGCCGCTTCTTATCGCACTCTGCTCGCGCACGATCAGCGGTGCGGCCAGCAGGTTCTGCTCCTGCAGGCCGAAGTGCGAATGCATCCAGCGCGTGCCCGCCGGCAGGGCCGGGAAGCTGTAGTCGGCGAACTTGCCGGGCGCGACCGGCGGGCCGGAGATGTAGGGCACGCCGTCCTGCCGCCATGGCGGGTTCAGCCCGTGCCAGTGCAGGCCCGACAGAACGTCGAGGCCGTTCTCCAGCCGCACGTCGAAGGTGTCGCCTTCGTTCAGTGTGATGCCCCATTCGCCGGACGGCTGGAAGGCGCCGTAGCGCGTGGCGGGCTTGCCGTTGACCTCGATGACACGGTTGGCAAGACGGATCGTCTTGCGGCCAGCCGCCTGGGCGACGCTTCGTGCCGAGGGGCCGACGCTCACGCCAGCGGCGAGGCCGGTGGTTGCGGCGAGCAGGGTACGACGCGACAGATGCATGAGAGGCCTCCGGGGCGCCCGTCGGACACCTGGTTATACCTCAGCCCGGGACGCCTTTGTTGCACATCAACAGGCCCGGGAACATGCTCGGCGCGGAGGGCAAGACCATGAAAATGGGCATCATCGGCGTCGGCTCCGTCGGTTCGGCGATCGCCATGGCGGCAGCCTCGCGCGCCCGGGTGCGTGAGGTCGTGCTGGTCGACCGCACGCGCGCCCGCGCCAAGGGCGTGGCCACCGACATGCACTACGGCGCCGCACTCTCGCCCTTGGTCTCGATTCGCGACGGCGACTACGCCGGCCTGGCCGACGCGGGCCTCGCCATCATCACCGCCGGCATCAACGAAAAAGCGGGCGGCGCCACCGACCGCAACGATCCCGCCGGTCGCCTGCGGCTGCTCGACGCCAACGTAAAGATCTTCCAGGACATCGTGCCGAAGCTGGTGAAGGCGGCGCCCCAGGCGGTGATCGTGGTCGCCACCGATCCGCCCGAGCCGCTGGCCGACGTGGCCCGCCAGCTCGCCGGCCACGATCGCATCGTCGATGCCGGCACCTATCTCGACAGCCTGCGCTTTCGCCTGCACATCGGCGAGCGGCTGGGTGTCGGGCCGGACAGCGTCGAGGCCAATGTCGTGGGCGAGCACGGCACGTCGAGCGTGTTCCTGTGGTCGTCCGCGCGGATCGGCGGCATGCCGGTGCGCGAGCTGGCGGCGCGCCGCAGGATCGAGTTCGACGCCTTCCGCAAGGACGTCGAGCACGACGTGCGCTTCGCCAACATCACCATCATCGAAGGCATCGGCGCCAGCCAGTACGGCATTGGCATGGTCTGCGCGCGCATCGCCGAGGTGATCCTGGCCGACGAGCGCGCCGTCATTCCGGTCGGTTCCTACAATCCGCGCTTCGGCACGACGGTGTCGCTGCCGAGCATCGTCGGCCGCCAGGGCGTGATCGAAGTCCTGGAGCCCGGCATGTCCGACGGCGAGCGGCAGGGCCTCGAACGCGGCGCCGCTCGCCTGAAGGAGACGGTAGCCAAGTACCTCAGGCGTTGATGTTGAACAGCTTCGCCGCCGTGCCGCCCAGCACCGCCACCTTCTGCTCGTCGCTGAGCGAATCGCAGGCGAAGATGTGGTCCACGGGCTTCAGCTGCCAGGGATAGGGGTAGTCGCTGCCCAGCACGATCTGGCTGGCGCCGACCTGGGCCGCGAGATG
>DATGZZ010000348.1:0-7183 GCA_035296945.1 Reyranella sp. | reverse complement strand
CCGTCGAGGCCCAGCCGATCGCCCTCGAACAGGTGCGGATCGTCCATGCCGCTGATGGCGCGGTGCTTGTCGGGCGGCGTGTGGCCGTGCACCACCAGGGTGCCGCCAAAGCCCGCCTTCCAGTCGAGGAAGCCGTGGTTGATCCAGGCCCAGCGCGCCTCGGTGAAGATGGTCCAGGGCCTGGTCAGGAACTCGTCGACGTCGGCGTGCGGATCGAGCCCGCCATGGACGAACAGCGTGTTGCCGAGCCGGACATGGCTGCGCATGCCCCACAGGCGATGGACCACACCATCGCCCAGCGCGGCCTTGAGCAGCGCCTGGTCGGGTCGGGCGTCCGGCTGGCCGGCGCGGGCGCGCATCTGGTCGAGAAGTGCTGCGCCGCCCATGCGCTTGGAGAGCCACATCGTCTCGGCCTTGTGGCCGTGCGGCCCGCCGATCACGGTGAGCAGCATCATGATCTCGTGGTTGCCCATCAGCCGGTCGACATGGTCGACGCCGTGGGCTTCCTCGCTCGCGGCCCATTGCTCGAGCACGCCCGCGCTGTCAGGCCCGCGATTGATCATGTCGCCGAGATAGATCAGGCGGCGCTTGCCGCCGGCTTCCTTGGCCAGGCGGGCGATGGCGTCGAGCAGCACGCGCAGCTCGCTGGCGCAGCCGTGCACGTCGCCGATCGCGAACACGGTCTCGCCGCCCAGGGCGAATGGGGCGGGCTTCCAGTCCGAGATCTCGACAGGCAGCGCGACGGCGGCATCCATGCCGCCGATGCTAGCGCTATCCGGCGCGGCGCTCCACTGCAGCCAGCGGCCGGCGCTCGAACTCCTCCTTGACCGTCCGATTGAGGTCGAAGCGCATCGCCGTGGCATCGCGCCGGCTCACCCAGAGATGGGCGGCCAGCGTGTAGTTGCCGTCGCCGACGCTGTCGACGCCGATGTCGGCGACCCGCAGCACCCGCTTGTCGCGGCCGATCAGTTCCTTGAGGCGGCCGATGGCGGCGCCGATGTCGTCATTGGCCGGGCGCTGGAAGGTGAGCGCGATGCGCGCGGTGTCGTTGCGCGTCGGCACGCGCACGATCTCGCCCCACAGCTTGCCGTTGGGGATGATGATGCGCGCATTGTCGTCGCCGTCGATCTCGGTGAAGAACAGGTTGATCTCGCAGACCGAGCCGCCGACGTTGGCGGTCTCGATGCGATCGCCGATATGGAAGGGCCGGAACAGCACCAGCATGATGCCGGCGGCGAGGTTGCTGAGCGTGCCTTGGAGCGCCAGCCCGACGGCGATGCCCAGCGCACCCAGAACCGCCACGAAGCTCGTGGTGGCGATGCCGAAGGTGGTGAGCACCGCGACGAAGGTGAAGACGAGGGCGAGATAGCGGGCACCGTTGCCAAGGAAGAGCACCACCGTGCGGTCGATGCGCGGCGACTTCTGGCAGAGGCGGACGACTGCGGTGTAGACGATGCGCGACGCCATCCAGCCTGCGAGCAGGATGATGATCGCGCCCACCACGCGCAGGCCGTAGGTCGTGATCAGCGCGACAGCCGTGCTGGCCGCACCGGTCAATTGGGCTTCGAGGTCCATGAGGGAAGCAACGGCCTGGGCCGCGGGTGGGTTGCCCTTTTCGCCCTCCCTGCGCGTAGCGCGGGGGAGGAAAGCTACTGCCCGTCGTTGGCGCGGATGAAGTCGCGGACGCGCGGCATGATCTGCTCGCGCCACTTGCGGCCGTTGAAGATGCCGTAGTGACCAACGCGTGGCTGCTCCCAGTGCACATGGCGTGCGCCGGGGATGTTGGGCGTGAGCGCGTGGGCGGCCTTGGTCTGGCCGAGGCCGGAGATGTCGTCGAGCTCGCCCTCGACGGTCATCAGCGCGGTCTCGATGGCGGAAGGATCGACCTTGCGGCCGCGGCTCACCCAGGCGCCGCGCGGCAGCTGGTGCTCCTTGAACACGACCTCGATGGTCTGCAGGTAGAACTCGGCGGTGAGATCCATCACCGCGAGATATTCGTCGTAGAAGGCGCGATGGCCGTCGGCCGAATCGTCGTCGCCTTTCACGAGATGCTCGAACTGGCGCACGTGGGCGTTGATGTGCCGGTCGAGGTTCATGCTGATGAACGAGGTGAGCTGCAGGAAGCCCGGATAGACCCGGCGCATCGCGCCGGGATAGGTGAAGGGCACCGTCGAGATGACGTTCTGGCGGAACCACATCATCGAGTTGCGCATCGCCAGATCATTGGGCGTGGTCGGGCTGACGCGCGTGTCGATCGGGCCGCCCATCAGGGTGATCGACTTGGGCTGGCGCGGGTCCTTGTCGGCGGCCATCAGCGCGGCCGCCGCCATCACCGGCACCGACGGCTGGCAGACCGCGATGACATGGACGTCCGGCCCGAGATAGCGGCAGAACTCCATGACGTAGTCGACGTAGTCATCGAGATCGAAGTTGCCCTGGGCGAGCGGCACCTCGCGGGCGTCGGCCCAGTCGGTGACGTGCACGTCGTGATCGGGCAGCAGCGCTTCGACCGTGCCGCGCAGCAGGGTGGCGTAATGGCCGCTCATCGGCGCCACCACCAGCACCTTGGGATCGCGCCGTGTCGTATCGCGATGGAAGCGCAGCAATTGGCAGAACGGCTTGCGCAGCAGGATCTCTTCGTTGACCGCGACGGTCTCGTTGCCGATGTCCGTGGTCTTCAAACCGAAAGCGGGCTTGGCGTAGTTCTGGGTGAGCCGCGCCATGATCTCGGCGCTCGCCGCCACCGACTTGCCGAACCAGGTGTCGGAGAGCGGGTTGTAGGGGCTGGTGTAAACCTGCTCCAGCGCGTTGGCCCAAAGGCGGACGGGCGTGGCGAGCTGGCGTTGGAACTCATACGCGGCATAAAGCATGGGGCGCGGATTGTACGCTGAGCCGGGGCCGTGTCACTCCAATAGTGCGGTGCACAAATCGTGGGATTTCAATGACTTACCTGTGACCGGGTGCGGTGGGTCACAGCAACTTGCCCACAGTGGCGGCGATCTGCTCGGCCTTGGCCTCGTGGGTGAAGTGGGTGACGAAGCGGCCATTGCGGTCGAGCAGGTAGACGATCGAGGAATGGTCCATCAGGTAGGGCCCGCCATCCTTGCCCGGCACCTTCTGGAAGTAGACGCGGTAGGCGCGGGCGGTGTCGGCGATCTGCTGCGGCGTGCCGGTCAGCCCGATGAAGGTCGGCCCGAAATTGGTGACGTAGCCCTTGAGCAGCGCCGGCGTGTCGCGCTCGGGATCGATGGTGATGAACACCAGGTTCACCTTCTTGGCCGCATCGGGCCCCAGCTTCTCGATGGCGTTTTCCATCAAGAGCAGCGAGGTCGGGCAGACGTCGGGGCAATAGGTGAAGCCGAAATAGATCAGCGTCGGCTTGCCCTTGAGGCTGTCGCTGCTGACGGTGCGGCCCTCCTGGTCGGTGAGCGCGAACGGCCCGCCGATGGCGGGCTTGCCGCCTTGATACGCATCCCAGCCGATCCACACGGCGGCGGCGGCGAGCGCTGCAATCCAGACGCCCAGCAGCGCCTTCATCGTTCGTGACATGGGGCGAAGATGGGCCGGGCGGGCCGGCTCGACAAGCCGGACGGCTGGTCGCACAACAGGAGTTGATGAGCACTGATCTGGTTCTTCTGGCGCGCGCGGCCGACTACGCCGCCCGCCAGCACATCGCGCAGCGGCGCAAGGGCGAGCGCGCCGAGCCCTACATCAACCACCTGATCGAGGTGGCGGCCCTCTTGGCCGAGGCGACCGACGGCGGCGACGTCGTGCTGCTGGTGGGCGGCCTGCTGCACGACACGCTCGAGGACACCGATGCCACCCACGATGACCTTGCGGAGCGCTTCGGGCCCGAGGTCGCCTCGCTGGTGGCCGAGGTGACCGACGACAAGTCGCTGCCCAAGGAAGAGCGCAAGCGCCTGCAGATCACCAAGACCCCGGCCAAGTCGCGGCGCGCCAAGCTGCTCAAGATCGCCGACAAGACGTCCAACCTGCGCGGGCTGATCACAAGCCCGCCAGTGGGATGGACAGAGGCGCGGCTGCGCGATTATGTCGTGTGGGCCAACGATGTCGTGCAGTCGTGCCGGGGGCTCAATCCACGGTTGGAGGCCGCCTTCGACGAGGCCCATGAAAAGGCGAGCCGGCATTTCGGCTAAGAGGAAACCATGTTCTACGATGCCGCCAAGCGCGATCATGGGCTGCCGCAGGACCCGCTGAAGTCGCTGATCGTGCCGCGGCCGATCGGCTGGATCTCGACCGTCGATCGCCAGGGCCGGGTCAACCTCGCCCCCTACAGCTTCTACAATGCGATGAGCGAGTTCCCGCCCATCGTCTGCTTTGGCATCACCGGCACCTACGGCAGCACGCCGACCAAGCACAGCCGCATGAACGCCGAATTGACCGGCGAATTCGTGGTCAACATGGTGAGCGAGAGCCTGAAGGAGCAGATGAACGTCACGACCACCATGGTCGAGTTCGGCATCGACGAGCTGAAGCTCGCCGGCCTCACCCCCGAGCCCAGCACCTTGGTGAAGCCGCCGCGGGTGAAGGAATCGCCGGTGGCGCTGGAGTGCAGGTACTGGCGCACCATCGAGCTGCCGGTCGAGAAGGGCCATGAGGCCAAGCGCGGCTCGGTGGTGTTCGGCCAGGTGGTGGGCGTGCATATCGACGACGCCATCATCAAGGACGGCCGCATCGACACGCTGGCCTTCAAGCCGGTCGCGCGCCTGGGCTACAGCGAATACACCACGACCGACAATGTCTGGCGCATGCGGCGGCCCGACGATCCAAAGTATCAATAGGAAGAAGACACGGATGTTCTACGATACCGCGCGGCGCGACCACGGCATGACGCAAGACCCTCTGACGGCGCTGATCGTGCCGCGGCCGATCGGCTGGATCTCGACCCTCGACGGCCACGGCCGCGTGAACCTCGCGCCCTACAGCTTCTACAATGCCGTCAGCGCCTCGCCGCCGATGGTCTACTTCTCGACCACCGGCACCTACGGCGACAACCCGACCAAGCACAGCCGGCGCAACGCCGAGGAAACCGGCGAGTTCGTGGTCAACATGGTGAGCGCCGTTCTGGCCAAGCAGATGAACATCACGACGTCGATGGTCGACTATGGCGTCGACGAGATGAAGCTGGCCGGCCTGACGCCGGCGCCGTCGCGCTACGTCAAGCCGCCGCGCGTCGCCGAATCGCCGATTGCGCTCGAGTGCAAGTACTGGAAGACGATCGAGATGCCGATCGAGGAAGGCCGCGAGACGCATCAGGCCACGGTCGTGTTCGGCCGTGTCGTCGGCATCCATGTCGACGACGGCATCGTCAAGAACGGCCGCATCGACACGCTGGCCTTCAAGCCGGTCGCACGGCTGGGCTACAGCGAATACACCACGACCGAGAACGTCTGGCGCATGCCGCGGCCCGACGATCCGCGGTATCAGTGACTCTCATTCCTCCCCCGTCTTACGGCGGAGGGTAGGGAGGGGGAGAGCCCCAGTCGCGATCGAGCTAATTTCAGATCTGAAATATCAGCAATCTTCGTTGAGGCCTGCCCCCTCCTGTATCCTCCCCCGTAAGGCGGGGGAGGAAATGAGGAAATGAGAGGTTAGCCGCGCACCACCGGCGCCACGCTCCGCGCCATCGCCAGGATGCGCCTGTCGGCCATCGCCTCGCCCATCAGCGAGAAGCCGACCGGGAGCTCGCCCGCCGCATGGCAGGGCAGGCTGATGCCGCAGCGGTCCAGGAAGTTCCCGACGGTGGTGTTGCGCAGCAGCAACATGTTCTTCTTGGTGAAGCCGTCGGGCGTCGAGACTTCGTCGAGGGTTGGTGCTGCAATGGCGCAGGTCGGCATGACGACGGCGTCGTAGTTCGAGGTGATCGCCGACACGCGCTTCTGCAGGTCGGCGCGGGCGGCCAAAAGGTCGATGTAGTCGGCGGCACTCATCTCCTTGCCGCGCATGATGCGCGGGTAGACGAGTTGGTCGTAATCCGCGGCCCTGCGCTCGATCAGCGCGCGGTGCCAGGCATAGGCCTCCGAGGCGGCGAACGTGCCCCGGGTGTTGATCGTGTTGAGCTCGTTCAGCTCCGGCAAGTCGATCTTCTCGACCTTCACGCCGACGCCCGACAGCGCCTTCAGCGCCCGCTCGAACGCCTGGGCGACCACCGGATCGAGATCGTCCATCACGAAGTGCATGGGCACGGCGAAGCGCAGCCCGCTGAGAGGCGCCGGCGCAGGGACCGATATCGGCTCGCCGGCGAACACGGCATCGACGATGGCGCAGCATTCGACCGAATTGGCCAGCGGCCCGATGGAATCGAGCGAGGTCGAGAGCGGCACCACGCCGTCGATCGGCACCCGCCGCGCCGTCGGCTTGAAGCCGATGATGCCGCAGACGGCGGCGGGAATGCGCACCGAGCCGCCGGTGTCGGTGCCGAGCGCCGCCACGGCCATGCCGTCGGCCACCGAGACCGCCGCACCCGACGAGGAGCCGCCCGGCACGCGCTTGCGGTCGGCCGGATTGCCCGGCGTGCCGTAATGCGGGTTGAAGCCCACGCCCGAGAAGGCGAACTCGCTCATGTTGGTGCTGCCGACGATCACCGCGCCGGCCGCGCGCAGCCGCGCCACCACGGGCGCGTCGGCCTTGGCCGGCGACGCATCGTCGAGCGCCTTGGAGCCCGCCAGCGTCGTCTCGCCCGCGACGTCGCACAGGTTCTTGATCGACACCGGAATGCCGGCCAGCGGAGAGGGCACGAGCCCCGCCTTGCGCTGGCCGTCGCTGGCGACGGCCGCAACCAACGCCTGGTCGCGCCAGACTTTGATGAAGGCGCGGCCGCCTTCGCCCTTGGGATCGGCGATGCGGGCCAGCGCCTGTTCGGTGAGCTGGCGCGAGGTCGTGCGGCCGGCCGCCAGGTCGGCCGCGAGCTGCTGGATGGTCGGGTTCACTTGCTGCGGTTCTTCACGAGGTCGTCAACCACGGCCGGATCGGCCAGGGTCGACGTGTCGCCGAGATTGCTGAAATCGTTCTCGGCGATCTTGCGTAGGATGCGGCGCATGATCTTGCCCGAGCGCGTCTTGGGGAGCCCGGGCGCCCACTGGATGACGTCGGGCGTGGCGATCGGGCCGATCTCCTTGCGCACCCAGGCGACCAGTTCTTTGCGCAGATCCTCGGATGAGGC
>DATGZZ010000347.1:0-4802 GCA_035296945.1 Reyranella sp. | reverse complement strand
CCGGCCGACGATCCGTCCTTCGACGCTACCGTGGCCGTGCTGGCCGAGCAGGCGTGCCGGCTGATGAAGCAGGAGGAGGAGGACCTCTTCCCGCGGCTGCGCCATTCGCACCTCGATCTTTTGGGGACCGGCGAGCGAATGGCGGCGCGCAAGACCCAGCTGGGCACCGCACCCATCGATCGCGAACGAGTCCGTCAGGCGCGCAAAGTGATGAGTGGCCGCTAGCCCGCAACCGAGGCCCCGCCGTTCCGTTGACTTCCTGTGACCATGCGGCGCGATGCGTGGCGGGAGGCGGGCGATTCCTGACAATGGCGTAGTACAAGACAGCACCGAACCTGCTCCTCCGTCGGCGGTGCTGGGTCATGGTGGACGCGTGTTGCCGGCGGTGACGGTCGACACCTACAACGAGGAGCTGCGCGACGAGGACGGCTTCGTCGGCGATCGCGCCAGTGGCCGTGCCTTCCGCGCCATCCTGGAGGATTGGCGCGACAAGCTGCGCGCCCAGGGCGAGGATCCGTTCGAAGGCGTTCCGACTCGAGAGATCTCCAAGTCCAAGCTCGACAAGGTGCTGGCTGGCGACGACCCGCTGGCGGCCGGCCTGGTCCACTCCGCGGTCGAGGAATATGCCGTCGAGCTCGCTACCGTGGTGCGCCGCTTCCTGCGCTTGAAGAAGTGGCACGGCACGGAGCGGATCGTGATCGGCGGCGGCTTGAGCGCCAGCCACATCGGCGAGCTGGCGATGGGCCGCGCCGCCGTGCTGCTGGCTGGCGAAAACGTCGCCGTCGAGCTGCGCACGATCTCCAACCACCCCGACAAGGCCGGCCTGATCGGCGCCGTGCAGCTGGCGCCGAGCTGGGTGCTGGCCGGCCATGACGCCATCCTGGCGGCCGATATCGGCGGCACCAACCTCCGCATCGGCGTGGTCGACCTCAAGATGAAGAAGAAGGGCGACATCTCGAAGGCCGCCGTGTGGAAGCACCTGCATTGGCGCCACCGCGACGACGAGCCGACACGCGAGGAGGCTCTGAAGCGCATGGCCAAGATGGCCAACGAGCTGATCGAGGAGGCCGCCGCCGAGAAGCTCAAGCTCGCGCCCTTCGTCGGCATCGGCTGTCCCGGCCTGATCGACGAGCGCGGCGTCATCGTGACCGGCGGCCAGAACCTGCCGGGCAACTGGGAAGGCGAAGATTTCAACCTTGCCCATGAGCTGACGCACCGTCTGCCGCAACTCGAAGGCCACGAGCCGGTGGTCGTCATGCACAACGATGCCGTGGTCCAGGGTCTGAGCGAAGTGCCCAACATGACCGACGTCCGCCACTGGGGCGTCCTCACCATCGGCACCGGCCTCGGCAATGCCCGCTTCACCAAGCGAGAGACCGAGCGGGAGCCGTCTTAGTAACGGTTCATATTCGGACCGCGGGCGTCCCGCCCGCCTCATGATCATGAGCGGGCGAGAAGGTCGTGGTAGACCGCGACCCAGCCCGCGGTCCGAATCATGACGTGAACCAATCCAGCATCGCGCCGTTCTCGTCGCGCGGGTAGGTGTGCGACAGGTCGGCGACCTCGCGGTAGGTCACTTTGGCACCGGCCTGGCCCAGGGTCTGCTCGGCCTGGCGGGCGAGCTGCGGTGGGAACATCCAGTCCTCGACACCGTGCACGATATAGACCGGCAGGTCGCGCAGGCGATCCTCGTCGGCAAAAGTCAGCATCATGGGATGGAAGGCGGCCGCGACCGGTGCGATGTGGGTGAAACGGCAGCCGCCACGCAGGCCCAGCACGTAGCTGAAGGTCCCACCGTCGCTCATGCCGGTCAGGAGCTGCCGGCCGGCATCGATGCGCCATTCGCCAGCCACCTGATCGACCATGCGGTCGATGCTGGGGCCGTCGGTATCCGGATCCATCAACGACCAGGTCGAGCCGATCGCCGTCGGCGCCAGCACGATGAAGCCGCGCGTGCGCGCCTCGCGCAGCCAGCTCCACAGGAAGGCACCGCCGTTTCCGCTGCCGCCATGCAGAGCGACGACCAGGGGATAGGTGCGGCCTTGGTCATAGGTTTCCGGCACATAGAGCGAAAAGCCGCCGCGCGTGCCCGGCGGGCCGCCGGCATGCATGACGCCGACCTTCTCGCGCGCCGGATCGACGGCAGCCAGCGTCGCCTGCAGGTCGGCATCGTCGCGCACCGCCTGCTCCAGGAAGAACTGGCTGATCGGCCGGAAGAATGCCGCCAGGGGATAGATCGCCTGCGCGGCGCGCGCGTAGTTGCGCACGGCGCGATAGGCGGCAACGATCGGCTGCGGCTCGTTGGCGGCCGAGCGCAACGCGGCGATCCCCTCGGCGACCGCCTCGCCGGCGGGCTCGAGGCAGGCCCGCACCGGCTGCAGGCGGTCGGGCCAGGCGAGCGCGCGCGAGTCGGCGAGGGCCGCCTTCAGCTCGTCGTCGCGGCCTCGCATGGCGTCGATGAGCTGCGGCAGCGCCGCCGGCGAGAGATGCCGGCCGGCGAATTCCAGGGCGTGCAATCCCTTGAGCGTCGCCGGTACGAGCCGGCCGACGAGATCGAGAGCCGGCTCGTTCCCAGCGTCAGTCACCCGTTCAGTCCTTCAGCATGGCCGCCTCGAGGGGCGGCTTGCCGCGGATCAGGTCGGCGGCCTTCTCGGCGATCATCAGGACGGAGGCGTTGAGATTGGCCGACGGCATGGTCGGCATGATCGAGGCATCGACGACACGCAGCCCCTCGATGCCGCGCACCCGGAGCTGGTCGTCGACCACCGACGTCGGATCGTTGTCCGGTGCCATGCGGCAGGTGCCCATGAGATGGAAGGTCGTGGTGCCGCGCTGCTTGGCGGCGGTCAGGAGGTCGTCGTCCGATTGCGCCTGCGGGCCGGGGAATTCCTCGCGGTCGTAGTATTTGCTGAGCGCCGGGGAGCCAAGCAGGCGGCGGGCGAGCTTCATGCCGGCCAGCAGAACACGCCGATCGCTTTCGGCGACGAGATAATTGGGCTGGATCACTGGATGCTCGAACGGATCTGCCGAGCGAGCCCGCACATAGCCGATGCTGTCGGGGCGCTGCTGCCAGGAGGCGATGGTCATGCCCGGGAAGTCGTCGAGGGTCGACTGCACGCCCTCCTTGTATGAGGCGGGCGTGAAGGTGAATTGCAGGTCGTAGTTGTCCACGTGCTCGTCGGACTTCCAGAACACGTAGATCAGCGTCGGATTGAGCGCCAGGATACCTTTGCGCGCGGTGGCATATTTCAGCACCTCGCCCACCAGACGCAGTCCCTTGGACCGCTCGTTGATGGTGGTAGCGTTCTTGACGCGGGCAACGAAGCGCGGCGCGTAGTGGTCGCGCAAGTTCTCGCCGACGCCGGGCAGCTCGTGCTTGACCGCAATGCCCAGCGTCTTCAGCAGCGGCGCCGGGCCGATGCCCGAGACCTGCAGGAGCTGCGGCGAGTTCACCGTGCCGCCGCTCAGGATGACCTCCTTGGCGGCGCGCACCTCGGCCGGCGTGCCATTGCGGCCACCTTTGCTGTAGCGGATGCCGACGGCGCGCCTGCCTTCGAGCACGATCTCCGTGGCGTGGGCGTTGGTGCGCACGGTCAGGTTCGCCCGTTTCATCGCCGGATGCAGGTAGCCGCGCGCGGCGCTCTTGCGCCGGCCGTTCTCGATGATGCGCTGCACGTAGCTCACGCCGGCCTGCCGGGCGCCGTTGTAGTCCTGGTTGCGCGGGATGCCCATCTGCACTGCGCCTTCGATGAAGGCCTCGCACAGGGGATCGCGCCAGTCGAGGTCGGTGATCGGCAGGTTGCCCTCGCGGCCGCGGAACAGCTCCTCGCCGCCCATGCGCCGCTCGCTCCGGCGGAAGTAGGGCAGGACGTCGGCGTAGCCCCAGCCGCGGTTGCCGCGTTGGGCCCAGCCGTCGAAGTCGAGTCGCTGGCCGCGATTGTAGATATGGCCGTTGATCGAGCTCGATCCACCCAGGGTCTTGCCGCGCGGGGCGGCGATGGCGCGGCCGCCGGTCCATTCGCTGGGCTCGGACTTGTAGAGCCAGTTCACCTTGGGATTGACCAGGGTGTACATGAAGCCGGCCGGGATATGGATGAAGGGATGCCAGTCCCACGGACCCGCCTCGAGGACGCAGACTGTGACGTTCTCGTCCTCGCTCAGCCGGGAAGCCAATACGCTGCCGGCCGATCCCGCGCCGACGATGACATAGTCGAAAGTTTCCATGCGATGACGACTGTGCGGCAAGTCGGCCGATTCGGCAATTACCTCACCCTGAGAAGCGGCCCGCAGGGCCGCGTCGCGAAGGGTAGGCCACAGCACGGCGGGCTGCCCCTTCGAGACGCTCCTGAGGGTGAAGTGTTACGTTCGCTACAAATCCGAGTGAAAGACCTCATCTGCAGGTCCCATGCAGGCGTAGTGCTGTGATACAGTGCAACTGATGCGGGGTGGGGCGTAGTGTGACGATCGACAGGGAGCGGCTGATCCGGCTGCTGCGGATGACCGAAAGCGACCGGGACGCGGAAGCCCTGATCGCCATCCGGAAAACGAACGCGATGCTGAAGGCCAACGGCGCGAGCTGGTCGGACGTGATCGACCTGCCCACGCCGGCCGCGCCGCGTGCCGCTTCGACCGACTGGTCCTACGCGTCGCTTGCCGGCTACGAGCGGTCCGACGGCATCCGGCGGTCGATCCGCCGGGAATTCCCGATCATGCTGGCGTTCTTCCCGCTGTGGATCGCCGCCGAGCTGATGGCGATCTTCTATCCCGACACCTACTGGAACAGGAACGGCAAGCGCGTCGTC
>DATGZZ010000346.1:0-5373 GCA_035296945.1 Reyranella sp. | reverse complement strand
GGCCCTTGCCGTCACCCGAGAACGCGAGCGTGGCACCATGGAGAACCTTTTGGCCATGCCGGTGCGGCCGCTCGAGGTCATGGTCGGCAAGATTGCGCCCTACATCGCCATCGGCGCGGTCCAGGTGGCGGTGATCCTGCTCGTGTCGTGGCTGCTGTTCGGGGTCGGCGTGCAGGGCAGCTTCACGCTGTTCTGCCTGGGCACCGCGCTGTTCATAACCGCCAACCTTGCCATCGGCTTCACCATCTCGACGGTGACGCAGAACCAGCTCCAGGCCATGCAGGCCTCGGTGTTCCTGCTGCTGCCCTCGATCCTGCTGTCGGGCTTCATGTTCCCGTTTCGTGGCATGCCGGTATGGGCGCAATGGATCGGCGAGGTGCTGCCGGCGACGCACTTCATGCGCATCGTGCGCGGCCTGATGCTGAAAGGGGCGGGCTTCGGCAGCATCTCGGCCGAGCTGCTCGCCCTGGTCGCGATCCTGCTGGTCGTGTCGACGCTCGCGATCAGCCGCTACAAGGTGACGTTGGACTGACGCCCGTTACGTGATGGCGAAGACCGCCAAGAGGGCCACCGTTCCGCCGACGCCGATCAGCGTCGCCAGCAGCGGCACGTGCCCGAGGAAAGCCAGCGCGAGGCAGCCCAGCACAAGGACGATGTGCAGGATGGCAAACAGCACCAGCTTGTTGAAGCTGTGGAAGGTCTGCAGATGGGCGGGCAGATCCTGATCTGCGGGCCGCTGGTCCTGGACGATGTCGGCCATGACGATTTTCCTCTGTGGATTTGCAGGAAACGCTCGACCGCCGCCGCGGTTGCGCTGGCGGCAGGGCCGGGCAATATCATGGCCTGATGAAATTCATCGTCTCGGCCCTGGTGGCACTCCTCCTCGCGTCGTCTCCGCTCGCCGCCCAGACCCTCGAAGCCGACATGAAGCAGGCCGCCGGCGCCTACGAGCAGAAGGACATGGCGACGGCGGTACGGATCTGGAAGGTGTGGGCCGGCAAGGGCAACGCCGAAGCGCGTACGCTGCTCGGCGCCATGTACTGGAGCGGCGAGGGCGTGCCGCGCGATCACAAGGAAGCGGCGAGACTTTATTTATTGGCGGCGAACCAAGGCTATGCCCGGGCGCAGAACAACATCGGCTTCATGCTGGCCTTCGGCGAAGGCATCCCGTCGCCGGACGACGTCGAAGCCTACAAATGGCTGACGCTCGCCATCAACGGCTACACCGCCAGGAACCAGGAGCGGCTGGAGCAGGCCCGCCAGGACCTTGCCGCGCTTGCCAAGCGCATGAACCCTGCGCAAATTTCCGAGGCCGAACGGCGCGCCAGGGCCTTCCAGCCGACACCCTAGAAAGAACACTGGCGTTCCCAGTGATTTCGTCGCAGACAAGCAACCCATGAAGAAGAAGGCCTCGCTAGCCGCGGCGTTCGCCGCTTCGTTCTCCCTCAGTTCCGCATCGCTCTCCCTGGCCGCCGAAGGTGCGCCCGCCGACGAGGCACGCGTTGCCGAGGAGCGGCTTCTCGGCTCGGCCGACGAAGAGGCGCGCTTTTTCAGCTATCAGCCCTTCACACGCGAGATCGCGTCGAGTGTCGTCGTCTCGACGTCGCTCGAGCAGGCGCTGATCGATTCCGGCGTGCCAGCGGCCACGTTGCTGGAAGTGGTGCGCGCATTGTCGGCAACGGTGAACCTGCAGCGCGACATCAAGCCGGGCGATCGCCTGCACGTGCGCTACGAGCAGGCCTTCACCGCGGAAGGCGCGCCGGTCGGCGTCGGTCGCGTCCTGTGGGCCGAACTCACGCTGGCGTCACGCGGTCCCGTCGCCATCCACCGCTTTCGCACGCGTGACAATGTCGAGCGCCTGTGGTTCACCAACGGCCTGTCGGCGACGCCGCCGTCGCTGCGCATGCCGCTTGACGCCATCTCGGTCTCATCGGGCTTCGGGCTGCGCGCCGATCCCTTCGACCAGCCGCCGCCGCTCGCCGCGACCGGCAAGTCCGCGCCGATGGGCGGCCCGATGCGCAGCAAGCCACTGCCGCCAGGGCTGCCGACCGGCGGCACGAGCGGCAATGGCGGCTCGATCAACATGGCCACGCCGCTCGGCGCCTCGCTCGGCCTCGCGCCCTACGGCGGCTTCGAGCAGGCGGCGCCCAAGGCCAAGTCCGCCCCGCGGGCCTTGTTCATGCATGAAGGTATCGACCTCGTCGCCCCGGCCGGCACGCCGGTCTATGCCGCGGCCGATGGCGTGGTGGTCGGTGCGGCGCCCAACGGCCGCTATGGCAACTGGATCCGCATCGAGCACGGCAGCAAGCTTGCCACGGTCTATGGCCATCTCATGGCCTTCGCGCCCGGGATCGAGCCCGGCGAGTCGGTGGTGCGCGGCGAGCTCATAGGCTTCGTCGGCAGCACCGGCCGTTCGACCGGCGCACATCTGCACTTCGAAGTCTTGGACAACGGCAAGGCCGTCAATCCGATCAATCATCCCGAGCTCAAGGCCATGCAGCTGCGCGGCATCGACATGGACCGCTTCCGCAAGCAGGTCGCGCGCTCGCTCGAAGAGCGCACACGCGAGAGCAAGGTCGCGTCAGCCGGGTTTTAGCTCATATTCGGACCGCGGGCGTCTCGCCCGCTCATGATCATGAGGCGGGCGAGACGCCCGCGGTCCGAATCATGAAGGGACGCGCGCCATTCACCGCCGGGCCTTTTCCAACGCGAACGCCTCCTCCGGCGCCAGCACCAGGCGGTTCTGGCCGACCAGGGCGAACCAGATGACGCCCAGCACGAACCACACGCCGACCCAGAAGACGCCGGCGGCGAACACCGGATCGAGAAGCTGGAACACCAGCGTCACGCTCGCGATTGCCAGCGTGAGGAGGGCGCCCGTGATGCCGAATGGTGAGCGATAGGGGCGCTTGAGGCCGGGGAGCCGGCGGCGCAAGATGATGAAGCTCACCGCCTGCAGGAGATAGGAGAGCATGGCGCCCGCCACCGCCATGTTCAGCAGCATGCCCTGGATAGCGGCGGCACCCTTCTCGGCGCCCATGCCAAACCACAGCACGAACATGATGACGAGCGCCAATGCCGAGCCCGCGATCAGCGCGACGTAGGGCGTCTTGTGCCGCGCATGGGTGATCGACAGGAAGCGCGGGAGGTAGCCGGCGCGCGACAGCGAATAGATCTGCCGGCCCTTGGCGAACAGGATGGTGTGGAAGGAGGCGATCAGCCCGACGCAGGCGACCAGCGCCAGGAGCTTGGCGGGGCCTTCGCCGAAGGTGGCGCGAAAGCCGTCGAGCAAGGGCTCGCCCGACACCGCGAGCTTATAGGCGCCCGGCGCCACCGACGGGTTGAGCCACAGGATCAGGCCGGCCGAGACGAACAGCGTAGCCAAGCCGGCGATGATGCCGCGCGGCATGTCGCGGCTGGGATCGGTCGATTCCTCCGCCGCCAGCGGCAGCTGCTCGATGGCGAGGAACAGCCAGACGGCGAAGGGCAGGGCCATGAACGCGCCCTTCAGCCCGAACGGCAGCCAGGGGCCGTCACCCTGCGGCAGCTCGACGGCCGCGCCGTCCGGTCCGACGCCGATGTTGAGTGCATAGCGGCCGAACTGCGCCACCGGCAGGGCCGAGACCCAGAACACGGCGAGGCAGGCCAGGGCGGCCAGGGTGACGATCACCGTGACGCGAAAGGACAGCTCGACGCCGAAGACGTTCAGGGCAACGAACACCACGTAGCAGCCCACCCAGTAGGCCGGCAGCCAGGCAGGCGGCGTGTCGAGCACGGCGGCGAGATAGGTCGCGAGAAAGGACACCACGACGGCGGGTGTCAGCACATACTCGACGTTCTCGCAAAGTCCGGTGAGGAAGCCGCCCCACGGCCCCATCGAGGCGCGGGCAAACGAGTAGGCGCCGCCGGTATGCGGCAGCGCCGCGCCCATTTCGGCGATGCAGAAGACAAGCCCGAGATACATGACCGCGACAGCGAGGGCGGCGAGGGCGAAGCCACCCCAGCCGCCGGCCATCAGGCCGAGATTCCAGCCGGAATAGTGGCCCGAGATGACGGCGCCGACGCCCAGCGCCCACAGCGAGGCGATGCCGGCGTAGCGCCGCAGGCCGCGCTTGGCGAAGTAATCTGCGGAGACACTGTCATAGGATTGTTGTTCGGCCGGCATCGCGTCGCGGTTAGTCTATAATGCTTTATCGACTACGGGGGCAGAAGTTGGCCGTCATCATCGCCTTGGCGTCGTTCGGGTTGAT
Organism: Reyranella sp.; assembly: GCA_035296945.1. GTDB lineage: Bacteria > Pseudomonadota > Alphaproteobacteria > Reyranellales > Reyranellaceae > Reyranella. The sequence continues at coordinate 1,123 of DATGZZ010000346.1, read as the reverse complement.
CCTGGTCAGCATCGGCGGCGGCCTTTTCCTGCGCTACAAGCTGCCGGACTCCCATCTCAGCGGCGATTCCAAGGACGTGATCCGCTTGGCGACGGCGCTGATCGGCACCATGGCGGCCGTGGTGGTGGCACTGCTCTTTTCCTCGACGCGCAGCACCTACGAGGCGACCAACAGCCAGGTCGCCCGCCTGACCGCGGGCGTCGTCGAGCTCGATCAGCTCCTGAAGGAATATGGCGGGGCGGAAAGCCTGGTGCTGCGCGGCGCGTTGCGCGGCGATACCGCCTCAATGGTGTCGGCAATCTGGCGCGGCGACGAGCCGGTGACCGGGCAGCTGCTGCGGCCGGTGACGCAGGAAGAGACCGTACTCTACAAGCTGCGCCAGCTCGAGCCCAAGACGCCGGTTCAGACCGCCGTGAAGGCCCGCGCGCTGGCGGTCAGCAACGACATCGAGCAGACGCGGCTCACCTTGCTGTCGCAACCACCAGATACCTTGTCGAGACCCTTCATCACCGTGCTGGTGCTGTGGCTGTGCTTCATCTTCGCGAGCTTCAGCATGTCGTCCAAAGCCAATCCGACCCTGGTCGCCGTGCTGCTGATCTGCGGCTTCACCGCCTCGACCGCGATCTACCTCATCCTCGAGCTTGGCCAGCCGTTCGACGGGCTGCTGCAGCTATCGAACACGGCGCTCAGCCACGCCCTGTCGCCGTTGCCCTGATCCGATCAGTCCCAGGCGCCGTCGACGATGCGGCCGTCTTCCGACAGCAGCAGCGTCAGCCGGTTGGGCTCCAGAGTGTAGGTCGAAATGCCGTCGGTCGGCTTGATGATGCGCAGCATGTAGGGCAGGTCGGCCTCGCGCACGGTGTTCTCGGCGGTCGCCCCGGCCGGCGGATTGGCGCCCTTGGCGACGAAGAACTTGCCGATGCACTTGGAGCAGTCTTCCTTCGGCGCCGGCGTCTCGGCGTATCCGGGGATCGTCTTGAGCGAGATGGCGTTGTTGCCACCGCGCACGCGCACGCCCTTGTAGGGATGGCCCGTCTCGACCGGCAGGATCGCCTCGACGGTCATGAACGGCCCAAGTCCGGCGGCGCCCGCGGGGGCGCTCGCCTGGAAGATCAGGTCGAGC
>DATGZZ010000345.1:0-8179 GCA_035296945.1 Reyranella sp. | reverse complement strand
CAGCGCCGTGATCCTGCCGGGCCCGTCGCGTTCGGTCGGCATCGCCTTGCCGCGCCGCCTGATGAGGGCATTGAGTCCCGGCATCGAGGACGCTTTGGTCAAGCCATTGCCGACCCATGGCGAAGCGCTGCGCCTGCTTTGGCATTATCTGCAGGTGTTGCGGCACGACTCGGCGCTTGCACTGCCCGAGCTGCGGCAGGCCGCCGCCAATCACATCCAGGATCTCTGCGCCCTGGCGGTCGGCGCGACGCGAGACGCGGCAGAAGTCGCCCGCGGCAGAGGCGTGCGGGCCGCGCGGCTGCGGGCGATCACCGCCGACATCGCGCGCAACCTCGACGGCGACGTGTCGGTGACGGCACTTGCCCTGCGCCAACAGGTGACGCCGCGCTACATCCAGAAGCTGTTCGAGAGCGAAGGCTCGACGCTGTCGCGCCATGTGCTGGGCCAGCGTCTCGCCCGGGTGCATCGCCGGCTGACCGATCCGCGCCATGCCGGATCGACTGTCGCCGCGATTGCCTATGCCAGCGGCTTCCGTGACATTTCGACCTTCAATCGTGCGTTCCGACAGCAGTTCGGCATGACGCCGTCGGACGCGCGCGCCGGTTGCAATATCTAACCGAGCCGCGATTCAACGAAGCGGACGGTCTCACCCACGGTCGTGAGTCGCGTCGCGACGCGGTTCGGGATCGCGATGGCGAACCGCTCCTCACACGACATGACGATCTCGACCACGTCGAGGCTGTCGGCGCCGAGGTCTTCGGCCAAGCGCGCATCGTCGGTGAGACGCCGTTCGTCGGATCCGAGATGGAAGACGAGGATATCCCTGATTTCTGCAGCTACGTCGTTCATGGCACGCTCCCAAGCACATGAGCGGTAACGCCGGCTGTGCGGCGCGGCTCTGTGGCCAAGTAGGAACCGATTCATCGCGGGAGATGCCGTGGCGCTTATGCCACACCGCGAGCGCGGTCCACTGTCCTGGAGATCCTGAATACGCGTCGCAGGACGGCGACTCTGTGGCAAATGCCACCGAGGCAGCGTTGGTGCGACCCGGCACCGCAGGCGCAACTAATCGGGTGAGCGACCGGTGATCTCGAACGGCTGGAAGTCCGGATCCTTCAAGGCCAGCAGGTCGTAGGCAGCCTGCAGATCACGCACCACCATCGGTTCCTCGCCCTGGCTGCCCGATTGATGCAAGCCGTACAGACGGACGACGCCGAACACCTCATCCTTCGGCGCCACGATGACTCGCTGTGCGCCGGCCATCACGCGCGGGCTGCCGCCGAAGGCGCGCAGGAAGGCGATATCGACATCGACCTTCTCGACGGCGCTGAGATCGACGATGCCGCTGCAATTGCCATGTATCGCTGCGAAGTCGCGTGTGGCCTGGACCATCGCTTCGAGCGCCTGGCGGGTGAATGCATGCCCGAACCTCACCAGCACGACCTTATGCTTCCTGTCGAAGAGCAAGGTGAAGGGCATGCCGCACTATAGCATCGGACGACGGAGGGCAGGCACTGGCGATTGCCCCACCCTTGAGATATTGTAGCAGGGGTTGTGCGAGTCGCTCCGGGCGACTCACCGGACACGGAGGTTGGCCATGAGCTCTACCACCGGCTCGAAGGAACGCCTGCATACGATCTCGATTTTCGGCAGCCATTGGCTGTGGCTGGTGCTGCTGGGCGGCGTGCTGATGCTGGCCGGCGCCGTCGCCATCCTGGTCCCCGCGATCTCAGAGATCGCCGCCAGCAGGGTGCTGGGCAGCGTGCTCGTCATCAGCGGGCTGGTGCAGATCGTGCAGGCCGCCAAGATGCTGCACTGGACGGGCTTCATCTGGCACTTGCTGCTCGGCATCCTGGCCGCCGTCGGCGGCGCCCTGATCTACATGGATCCGTTCGCCGGCGTCGTCGCGCTGACGCTCTTGATCGCCATCATCTTCGCCGTCCATGGCGTCACCCAGGTCGGCTTCGCCGTGAGGGTGCGCGGCCAGGCGGGCTGGTACTGGTTCCTGGTGTCGGGCGCGATCGCCCTGGGCGCCGCCGTGCTGCTGGTGATGAAGCTGCCTTATAGCCACTCCTTCACGCCCGCCACCGTCGCCGGAGTCTCCCTGCTGTTCGCCGGATGGGCCTACGTCGCCATGGCGCTCGCGGCGCGGTCAGGACAGCGGGCAAGCGCACCCTAGAGCAGCGCCGGCTGCGCGAGCAGCGCGGCAAGATGCGGACCTTCGTGCGACAAAAGCGGCGGCAGGCCCGCGGCAAGGCCGAGGCGCGCGGCGCGAGCTTTCCGGGCGACGCCGAGCAACCGCGGCGGCGCAAGCAGGTCTTCGCCGCGGCGCTCAAGCGCGTTGCCAAGGCACTCGGGCGCCTGCGCGCACTCGAGGCGCGGACCGAGCATGTCGAGGCGGCGCGCCAGGCGCTCGCCCGCGCCAGGACGGAGACGTTCGTCCACCATCCGGCGGCGGGCGATACGCCTCGAACCGGACCGCGCCTGCGCCGGACCGTTCACAAAGGCAGACGCGTGCCCGGCAGCACCATTGGCAGCATCCTCAAGGCGGGCAAGGTTGCCCAGGCCGTTCGCGACGGCAGGTCCTCGCCGCCGGCGTAGAGCCGTCAGGCGCGCTGCGGCAGGCGCCCGTTGGTGGCGCGGATCTCCGCCACCGCCTGATCCCAGCCGGCGACGCGCTCGGGCCCGGCGGGATGGCTGTCGAGCATGCCGGTCTCCTTGCGGCCCGTGGCGCGCGCCATGGTCACCAGGAAGCCGCGCGCGTTGGCGGGATCGATGCCGGAGCGATAGAGGATCAGCGCCGCGATATAGTCGGCCTCGCGCTCCTGTTCCTTGGAGTAGGAGATGCGCCCAACCGCACCGCCGAGACTGGCGCCCGCTTGCGCGGCCGAGTTGGTGACGTTGACTCCGCTCCCGTAGGAGGCGGCAGCGCCCAGGGCCCCGAGCAGGACGGCGCCGACCAGGGCGCCGACCTGCTGGTTGCGCCGGCCGGTCGCCACGTGATTGGCGGCCTGATGGCCGATCTCGTGGGCGATCACCATCGCCACCTCGTCCTCGTTGGTCGCGTATTCGACGATGCCGCGGTTGACCACGATCAGGCCGTTCGGCCCGGCGCTGGCGTTCATCGACCTGTTGGACGAGACGCGGAACTGCCAGGTGCACACGCCGACGCGCATCTCGTGGCAGATCTGGGTGGCCGCCGGGCGGATGCGCCGAAGGGCGGCGTTCAGGGTCTCGTCGACCTCCTGGTCGGACACGGAACGCCGCTGCGGCGCTCCGGCCGATTGCACCTCGCCTTGCGCCAGGCTGAGATTGCCGCCGTCGATCTGCGGCAGGCGATGCACGGCGCCGGCACAGCCACAGACCGAACAGGCCCCCGTCAGAGCCAGGAATGATCGCCGCCGCAGGCGCCCCGCTTCCCCTGGTTGCGGCCAGGACGTGAATGCTACCCGCCACCGAGGGAAGGAGTCAACGCGACCGGCGGTCAGGGCACCGGCGTGATGCCGGCCTCGGTGAGCCGCGCCACGATGCGGAAGCTGCCGTCGCCGGTCGGCTTGACGATGGCGCCCTGTCCTTCGGGCAGCTCGACGGCGGCCGCCTCCTTCATGGTCGGCGAATGGCCGACCAGCACGATGTTGCCGCCGGCCGGCGGCAGCGCCGCCAGGCGCGCCTTGAGCCTGGCGTTGGCGGCGGCGACCTGCTCCGGCGTCTGCGTGCTGTGATAGAGCAGGTCGGCGTTGACCTGCGGCGCCCGCCCGAAGGCAAGCTCCGCCGTCTGGCGCGTGCGGCAGAAGGGGCTGGCTTCGAGCGCCGCCACCGGGATGCCCTGCTCGCTGAGGCGGCTGCCGACCGACGCCGCCTGGCGACGGCCGTCGTCGCTCAGGTTGCGCTGCCAGGTGCAGTCGGCGAGATCGCCGACCGCCGGCTCGGGCGCAGAAACGGTCAGCGCGTGCCGGAGATAGATGACGTAGCCGCCGCGCCGCAGGTCGGCGACCAGCACCTTGTAGGCGTCCGACGACAGGATCTCGGCCGACAATGGCGTCACGGCAACCGGCTTGCCGTACAGCATCGAGTTCGAGGAAGGCGAGGTTGGTGGTGGCGCCTGCTGGGCCTGCGCCATCCCGGCCAAGGCAAGCAGTGCCAGCGTGAGGACATACTCCCTCATGTATCTCTCCCTTGCATTGTGGTCCCGGACGCTACGAGGCGACCGGGCGAGCCTGCAAGGAGATCAACAAGCAGCGGCGCTGAAACGTCGGCCGGCTGTTCGCTCAGAGTCGCGTCGGATCGTCCGAGACCTGCACCAGCAGCTTGCCGAAGTTCTTGCCCTTGAGCAGGCCGATGAAGGCGTCGGGCGCGTTGTCGATGCCCTTCACGATATCCTCGCGGTACTTGAGCTTGCCCGCCTTCACCAGCGCCGGGACTTCCTGCCAGAAGCCCTGCATGTCGCCGAAATGGTCGGAGACGATGAAGCCCGTGACGGTGGCGCGCTTGATCAGCAGCAGGCGCCAGTCGGGGCCGGGGCTGGGCTGCATCTCGTTGTAGTGCGCGATCAGCCCGCACAACGGCACGCGCGCGAAGTCGTTGAGCTGGGGCACGACGGCGGCCTGCACGGCACCGCCGACATTCTCGAAGTAGACGTCGATGCCCTTGGGCGCGGCGGCGCGGAGATCCTTGAACAGGTTGCCGCCGGCGGCGCGGTAGTCGACACAGGCGTCGAAGCCCAGCTCCTTGACCACGTAGTCGCACTTGTCCTTGCCGCCGGCGATGCCGACGGCGTGGCAGCCATGGACCTTCGCGAGCTGGCCGACGACCGAGCCGACCGCGCCCGAGGCCGCCGACACCACGACCGTCTCGCCGGCCTTGGGCCTGCCGATCTTCATCAGGCCCCACCACGCCGTCATGCCCGGCATGCCGAGCACCGACAGCGCGGTCGAGAGCGGCGCGGCGTCGGGATCGAGCTTCATCGACATGGCGCCATTGGACACGGCATGGCTCTGCCAGCCCGAATATTCGGCGACGTAGTCGCCTTCCTTGAAATTCGGGTGCCTGGATTTGATCACCTGGCCGACCGTGCCGCCGACCATGGCATCGCCGAGATTGACGTTGGCGGCATAGCCCTTGGCCTCGGCCATGCGGCCGCGCATGTAGGGATCGAGCGACAGCCAGATCGTGCGCGACAGATACTCGCCGTCCTTCGGCTCCGGCACCGGCGCATCGACGACGTCGAAGTTGGCCCTGGTCGGCTCGCCTTGCGGGCGCGACTTCAAGAGCACGCGGCGATTGGTGTTTGTCATTCTCATTCTCCGATTGTCTACCAGCGGAACTTCAGCGGCTGTCGATCGTTATTGCACACCCCGGTCCCAGCGGTGCCACAATTGTAGCGCCCAGTGATGGGCTCGACAGGAGACCCGTCTTGAAATTCTCTCTCGCCCTCGTCGCCCTCGTCGTCGCTGCCTTCGCCCAGCCTGCGCTGGCACAGAAGGACGACAAGCCCGGCCGCGGCGGCGGCCCGGACAAGAGCATGCACGGCAAAGGCAACGACAACGCTCCCGGCCAGGGGCAAGGCCAAGGACAAGGACAAGGCCAGGGACAAGGCCAGGGCCAGGGACAAGGTCAGGGCGTCGGACGCGGCAACAACCAGGCGGCCGGGCCGCCGGGCAATGTCGTGATCGCCGATCGCGATCGCACCACCGTCTACAACTACTATCGCGGCCAGTACGCCGCCGGAAACTGCCCGCCGGGCCTGGCCAAGAAGAACAACGGCTGCCTGCCGCCGGGCCAGGCCAAGAAGCTGTGGGCGATCGGCCAACCGCTGCCCGGCTCGGTGATGTTCTATAATCTGCCCGGCGCCCTGCTGGGGCAGCTCACGCCGGCGCCGGCCGGCTACCAGTATGTCCAGGTCGCCAGTGACATCCTGCTGATGGCGATCGGCACGCGCATGATCGCGGCGGCGATCGCCGATCTCAGCGCGATGTAGCCGACAGGAAACGCTGGGTCATATTCTCGATGGTGAAGCGCGCGCCGACATGCGCGCGTGCCGCTTCGCCCAGTCCCCGGCGCAATCCGGCGTCACGGACCAGCCGCTCGAGCGCCTGCGCAAGGCCGGCTGCGTCGCCCGGTTCGAATAGCAGGCCGGTGCGCCCCTCCTCGATCAGCTCGGGAAACGCGCCGGAGCGCGCCGCCACCACCGGCAGGCCGTAGGACCCCGCCTCGGGCACGGTCAGGCCGAACGGCTCGTCGACCGCCGGCGCCACCACGATGTCGAGTTCGCCATAGAGCCGGTCGCGATCGGCCTGAAAACCAGTCCAGCGCACGATATCGCCAAGGCCGAGGGCAGCGATGCGCGAGTCGAGCGCTGCTGCGAACGGCCCGTCCTTGACGCCGACGATGTCGAGGCGGAAGCCGCCGGGCAGCCGTTGCCGCAGGAGAGCGCACGCCTCCAGCAGGACGTCATGCCGCTTCTGCTCGACGACGCGCCCGACGATGCCCAGCCTCACCGGGCGCCGTTCGACGAACGGCCGCTCTGCCGGCAGCGGCACGCCATTGGGGACGATGGCGAGCTTGCCGGCATCGACCGGAGTCCGGCGCGCACAATCTGCGATGAAGCGCGAGCAGCACAGAACCCTGTCCAGATGGCGGTCGACCAAGCGGCCGGCCAAGCCGTGGCACATCAGGCGCTCAGGCCCGGATTGCAGGAACAGCGCGCGGCGGGTGCGCAAGACGGCAGCGGACAGCAACAGCGTCTGCACGTCAGGCGAGATCACCCAGTCGGGCCGGACGTCGGCTGCGATGGCACGAAGCTGGCGGCGCGCCGTCGGCATGTGCCGCAACGTGTGCCAGGTGAAGACCGGATTGCGGACATAGAGCCGGCCGAGCCGCACCTCGTGGTGCGGGATGCCCGCCTGATCCAGCAGACGCGGCACCTCACCGTCGGTCCAGCCGCTGACGATCGCGGTAGGCTGGTGGCCGCGCGCGGCGAGGCCCTTCATCAGCGACAGGAAGGCCGTCTCCATGCCGCCCACGGTCCAGCCGCCGGTGAAGAACAGGAACCTCATGGGCGCTCGTCGATCAGATGGCCCAGCAGCTCGCCCAGTGTCGCTGCCTGCTTGCCCGACAGGCGCCGGCCGACCGCCGTCTCGATGGCGCGGGCATAGACCGGCCACATGCGGCGACGCATCGCCCGCCCGGCCTCGGTGATGGCAATGAGATGGCCGCGGCCGTCGTCGGCGCAGGGCCGGCGCTCGACATAGCCTGCGGCTGCCATGCGGTCGACCAGACGCGACAGGTTGTATTGCGCCAGCAGCATGGCGCGCTCGAGCTCGAAGGGGCGCAGGCCGTCCTTGCCGGCGCGCTCGGTCTCCAGCAGGACGTCGTACCAGGCAAGCGCCGGCAGACCGGCCGCCTTCAGCGCCGCCTCGATCGAGCCAAGTGCCCGATGCTGCGCCTTCATCAGGCGCGCCCAGGCCCGGATCGTCGTCTCGGCCGGCTTATCGCTCATGCCGGCAGTGTACGCCGTTTGACAATATATGCAACTGCATCTATATCAATGCAAATGCATTCACTATCCTTGACCCTCGTCAGCCATCACCTCTGTCCCTACGTGCAGCGGGCTGCCATCTCCCTGGCCGAGAAGGCGGTGCCGTTCGACCGCATCCATGTCGATCTCGCCGACAAGCCGGGCTGGTTCCTCGACCTGTCGCCGCTCGGCAAGACGCCGGTGCTCAAGGTCGGCGACCGCGCCATCTTCGAAAGCGCCGTGATCCTGGAATATCTTGAGGAGACCCGGCCGCACCCACTGCATCCGGCCGATGCCCTGAGGCGCGCCGAGCATCGTGCCTGGATCGAGTTCGGCTCGGCCGTGCTGGCGGACATCGCCGGGCTGTATTCGGCCAACGACCAGGCGACCTTCGCGGCGAAGGCCGAGGCGCTGGCGACGAAGTTCGCGCGGCTGGAGAGGCACCTGGGACCAGGCCCGTGGTTCGACGGCGACTTCTCGCTGGTCGATGCCGTGTTCGGGCCGGTGTTCCGCTATTTCGACGTGTTCGATCGTATCGGTGAGTTCGGGGTTTTGACCGGCAAGCCCAAGGTCGCGGCTTGGCGCAAGGCGCTCGCCGCAAGGCCGTCGATCCGGCATGCGGTCGGCGCCGACTATGAGAGCCGGCTGGAGAAGTTCCTGGCG
>DATGZZ010000344.1:0-2040 GCA_035296945.1 Reyranella sp. | reverse complement strand
ATGGTGGCGACGACCGTGGTCGTGCTGATGGCGCGCGACGACCATTTTGCCTGCCTGTGGGCCGGCGATTCGCGCGCCTACCTGTTGCGTGGCCAGGCTCTCACCAAGATCACCCGCGACCACAGCCTCGTGCAGGTGCTGGTCGAGAATGGCACGATCACCGAGAAGGAAGCGGCCCGTCATCCGCAGGCCAATGTCATCACGCGCGCCGTCGGCGCCGATGTCGACCTTCTCGAACTGGACAAGCGAACCGGCCAGCTCCAGGCCGGCGACCGGCTGCTGCTGTGCAGCGACGGCCTGAGCAAGACCCTGCCAGAGGAGCTGCTGGCAGAGCTGCTTTCCGGCGATGACGATGCCGCCGCCGAGCGGCTGGTCACGGCCGCGCTGATGGCCCAGGGGACCGACAACATCACGGCCGTGACGATCGACTTCGGCGCAGGCGGCCGATCGGCCGTCGGCCAGTCAGACGAGGACGGTAGGGCAGCCCATGACAACGCTCCCGCCGTGGGCGGTGAGGGACCCTAAGTACGCGGCCGGCATGCCGCCAATCAGCACCTTGAAGGACCCGAGAGCGATGACGTCGGGCGGCCCGACGCAGACGCACATGTCGCCGACGCGAGCAGCCGGCATGCCGCCGATGAGGACAGGTATGCCGCCGGGAGGAAGGATCGGTCCCCCGACATGCGGCACCAGGACGGTGACCATGGGGCAGACATGCATGTCGCCGACGCGTGCTGCTGGCATTCCCATCAGTCTGGCTCCGCTTCAAGACGTCCTGCGCCACCGGTCGCGATATCCTTGGCCGAGGTCAGGAAGCGCGCAAGTCTGCCGTCGCGCCGCACCGCCGGTCCGCGGGCCGCGGCCAGGGCGACCGAGCCGGCCACGGCGAGACCGGTGAAATGCGGCTGTGGCGGCACCTTCGGCGCCTCCGGCGGGGCCATGGAATCGCCGCTCCAGAAGGCGGCGATGGCGGCCCATGCTTCGGCGCTGCCGAAGCCCGTCATCTCGGCCTGCTTCATCGCGGCGCGGCGGTGCTCATCGGTCGGTTTGCGGACCCATTCCTCCGCCGCCTCGCGCACCTCGGCCTCAGCCGCCAGATGGGTGCCCGAGGCCGCGCTGAGGCGTGAGCAGGCGCAGGCCCACCACACCGCCTCGCGTGCCGGCAGGGCGTGGGCGATGAGCCGCGTCGCCTCGATCAGAAGGCCGGCGCGCTCGAGCCGGTCCAGCGCCTCGATGGCATCCTGACAGCCGGCCAGCGCCGACCGGCCCTGCTCGTCGAGCTGCAGGTGGGGAAGCACGCGCGCGAGATCGCCGCTGAGCTTGTTCGCGGGCTTGGTGGTGGTCGGGGAAGCCATCGCAGTGTCCTCAGCCGATCATGATGATGCCGCCGCTGAGCGTCAGCATGGCGCTACCCTTGACGGTGGTCATCAGGCCTTTCACGTCCGTCATGACCGTTCCGTCGATCTTGATCATCATGCCGCTCACCGTGACGCCCATCTGGTCGATCTTCACCGAGCTCTGCCCGACCTTCAGCGTGATCGCCTGCATCGCCTCCATGGTAATCGAGCCGAGGTCGCACTTCACCGAGATGTTGCCGAGCTTCAACTCGGTGGTCTGATTGCCCATCTCGAGGGTCACCTTCTCGTTGCCCTTCTGGATGGTGACGGTCCGGTCATTCCCGACGGTCAGGGTCTGGTCGTTCTCGACCTCGGTCTTCATGTCCTTCTGGGCATGCAGGAAGAGCTGCTCGCTGCCCTTCTTGTCGTCGACGGTGATCTCGTTGAAATCGGACGTGCCGCCCTTGGTCACCGAGCGCGAGCGGAAGCCGAGCTTGGTCTTCTCGGCGACCGGGAAGATCGGCTTGTCGTCGCCGTTGTACAGGCCGCCGACAACGATCGGCCGGTCGGGATCGGCATCCATGAAGGCGACGGCGACTTCGGTGTCGACGCGCGGGATGAACTGAGCGCCCCATTGGTTGCCGGCCCACGGCTGCACCACGCGCACCCACTCGCTGTTGTCGGCCGTCGCGTCCTCACGCCA
>DATGZZ010000343.1:0-4796 GCA_035296945.1 Reyranella sp. | reverse complement strand
CGCACGACCTGCTCGCGGGTCTGCGCCCACGTTTCTCCGGCAACGACCAGCGCCAGCAAAGCGGCGAATATGCGGACCTTCATGCTCATGCTCTTCCGGACCGCGCGCGTCTCGCGCGCCTCATGATCATGAGCGAGCCGGAGGCTCGCGGTCCAGAAGAAGATGACTAACGCCCGCTGCGTCGGGCTTGCTTGCCGCGACCGCCGGAACCCGTGCGCACGCCGCGGAAGACGCGGCTGTGCTGCATCTTGCCGAGATGGACGCCGACATTGGCGCTGGCGGCCTGGCCAGGCAGCTCGAGCTCGTTGGCCTCGAGCCGTCGGATCTCGTCGCGCACGCGCGCCGCTTCCTCGAATTCGAGGTTGGCGGCGGCGTCGCGCATGCGCTTTTCCAGCTCGGCGATGTGGCTGCGCAGATTGTGCCCGATCAGGTGGACGTCGCCCGACACGCCGGTATCGACCGTGTAGTGGTCGCGCTCGGCCGTCGACTGCAGGATTTCGTTGATGTTCTTCTTGATCGAGGCCGGCGTGATGCCGTTCGCCTCGTTGTAGGCGATCTGCTTGGCGCGTCGCCGGTCGGTTTCGGCAATGGCGTACTTGATCGAATCCGTCATCTTGTCGGCATAGAGGATGACGCGGCCGTCGACGTTGCGGGCAGCGCGGCCGATCGTCTGGACCAGCGAAGTCGGCGAGCGCAGGAAGCCCTCCTTGTCGGCGTCGAGGATGGCGACCAGGGCGCATTCGGGAATGTCGAGGCCCTCGCGCAGCAGGTTGATGCCGACCAGCACGTCGAAGGCGCCCAGACGCAGGTCGCGGATGATTTCGATGCGCTCGAGCGTGTCGATGTCGGAATGCAGATAGCGGCAGCGGATGCCGGCCTCGTGCATGTATTCCACGAGGTCCTCGGCCATGCGCTTGGTCAGCACCGTGACCAGCACGCGCTCGGCCTTCTTTGCGCAGTCCTTGCACTCGGCGATCAGGTCGTCGACCTGCTTCTCGACCGGCCGCACGATCACCGTCGGGTCGATGAGCCCGGTCGGCCGGATGACCTGCTCGATGAAGATGCCCTGGGTGCGCTCCATCTCCCACGGGCCGGGCGTGGCGCTGACAAAGGTCGTCTGCGGCCGCAGCGCCTCCCACTCCTCGAACTTGAGCGGCCGGTTGTCGATTGCCGAGGGCAGGCGGAAGCCGAACTCGGCCAAAACGCTCTTGCGGTTGAAGTCGCCGCGGAACATGCCGCCGATCTGCGGTACGGTGACGTGACTCTCATCGACGATCAGCATCGAGCTCTCGGGGAAGTACTCGAACAGCGTCGGCGGCGGCTCGCCGGGCTTGCGGCCGGTGAGATAGCGAGAATAGTTCTCGATGCCGGCGCAGGCGCCGGTCGTCTCCATCATCTCGATGTCGAACAGCGTGCGCTGCTCCAGCCGCTGTGCTTCGAGCAGACGGCCGGCACGGTTGAACTCGTCGAGCCGCTGCTTGAGGTCGATCTTGATCTGTTGGATCGCCTTCTGCATCGTCGGCCGCGGCGTCACGTAGTGGCTGTTGGCGTAGACGATGATGTCCGACAGCGTCGCCGTCTTCTCGCCGGTCAGCGGATCGAACTCGACGATCGATTCGATCTCGTCGCCGAACATCTCCATGCGCCAGGCCTTGTCCTCGTAATGCGCCGGGAACAGGTCGACGGTATCGCCGCGCACCCGGAAGGTGCCGCGCTGGAAGGCGTTGTCGTTGCGCTTGTACTGCTGCTCGACGAAGCGGCGCAGCAGCGTGGTCCGGTCGACCTTCTGGCCCTTGTGCAGCCGGAAGGTCATCGTCTGGTAGTTCTCCAGCGGACCGATGCCGTAGATGCAGGACACCGACGCCACGATGATGACGTCGTCGCGCTCCATCAGCGCGCGCGTCGCGGAGTGGCGCATGCGGTCGATCTGCTCGTTGATCGACGAGTCCTTCTCGATGAAGGTATCGGTGCGCGGCACGTAGGCTTCGGGCTGGTAGTAATCATAGTACGAGACGAAATACTCGACCGCGTTCTCCGGGAAGAACGTCTTCATCTCGCTCCACAGCTGGGCGGCCAGGGTCTTGTTGGGCGCCAGCACCAGCGCCGGTCGGCGGGTCGTGGCAATGACGTTGGCCATGGTGAAGGTCTTGCCCGAGCCGGTGACGCCCAGCAGCACCTGGTTGCGCTCGCCGGCCTGCACGCCCTCGATCAGCTGGCGGATCGCCTCGGGCTGATCGCCCGCCGGCTTGTAGTCCGACACCAGCTTGAAGGGCTTGCCGCCGACAGTCTCCGGCCGCCGCTGGATGTACGGCATAAGGAGAGGGACAGTCGAAACCGCGAGATTCTTTGAGGGCATGGCCTGCATTATATGATGTCCCGGTTGTGCACCGGCAATGCTAGAGCTTGCGGGATGCTGCCATTCCCTGACATCGGGATGAGCTAGGCCCGATGCCGGACTTGCTTGCTCCTCCCTTCCTTATTTGTGCTGTCGTGGCCTGCATTGCAGGCACGGTGCGGGGTTTCGCGGGCTTCGGCGCGGCCATGGTCATGACTCCCATCTTCTCGGCACTGTACGGCCCGGCGGTCGGCGTGGCGCTGTGCCTCATGCTCGAAATCGCCGTTGCCCTGCCGGTGGTTCCGGGCGTGCTGGGCCTGGTCGACTGGCGCCGCATCGGTCTGATGCTGGTCGCGGCGGCGGTGGGCGTGCCGTTCGGCAATCTTGTCCTGACCTGGGCGGAGCCCGAACCGATGCGCTGGGCGATCTCGGCGATCGTGCTCGGCGCCGTCGTGTTGCTGGCCAGCGGCTGGCGTTACACGGGGCAGCCGCGCCCGGCGACGACCCTGGCGGCGGGCGCGAGCAGCGGCTTCCTCAACGGACTGGCCGGCATGGCCGGCCCGCCGATTGCCTTCTATTACCTGGCAAGTCGCGAAAGCGCGGCGCACGTGCGGGCCAACCTCACGACCTACTTCGTGTTCGTCGATCTCGTGGCCATCGCGACCTTTGCCTCGCGCAGCCTGGTCGACTGGAACACCGTCGTGCTGGCGCTGTTCCTGGCGCCGGCCGTCATGCTGGGGGGCGTGCTGGGAGCCAAGCTATTCCCGCTGGCCAGCGAGAGTTTCTATCGACACCTTGCACTCGCCCTGCTGGTCGGCGTGGCGATCGGCGTCTTGATCCTGTGAGCGGGAACGCGTAGCGGGGCAGGCATGAAGATCTGGGACAGGATCGTCGAGGCGGTGACCCGCCTTGCCAACGGCGAATCGTTCGGCTCGCTGCTCGGCCTCACGTCGCCGCCGGCCGACGACGGCGCGCATCCCGGCCTGCGCCAGATCGCCTTCACCATCGGGGTGATCGCGCTCGGCGCGAAGATGGCGCGTGCCGACGGCGAGGTGTCGGAGGTCGAGACAGCGGCGTTCCGTGATTTCTTCCAGGTGCCGGCAGGCGAGGAACGCAACGTCGAGCGCTTCTTCAATCTGGCCAAGCGCGACGTCGCGGGCTTCGAGACCTACGCACGCCAGCTCGCGGCCCTGTTTCCCGATGCGCCGGAAATCCTCGAGAACGTAATCGAGGGGCTGTTCAGTATCGGCAAGGCCGACGGGCCGATCGACGTCGCTGAAGCTGCCTATCTTGCCGAGGTCTCGCAGATCTTCGGGCTGAGCAGCGCGCGCTTCGAGCGCGCCAAGGCCGCGGCGCTGGGCGTCGTCGAGTGCGAGCCCTGCACCATCCTGGGCATCGATCCGCTGGCGACCGACGAGCAGATCCGCGAGGCCTGGCTGCGCCAGGTCAAGGCCAACCATCCCGATCGGCTGATGGCGCAGGGCCTGCCCGAGGAGGCCATCGCCATGGCCAACCGCAAGCTCGCCCTGATCAACGATGCCTACGACCGGCTGCGCCGCGAGCGCGGTCTGGTCCCCGCATGATTTCCCGCGTGATCGAGCTTCCGTCGCCCAATCACGCGGCGCGCCAGTCGGCGGTCGACGTGCTGGTGCTGCACTACACTGAATTGCCGCTCGACGAATCGCTGAAGGTCCTGCGTGACGACGGGCGGCCCAATCGCGTCAGCGCGCACTACGTGCTGGCCGAGGACGGCACCGTCTATCGGCTGGTGGCCGAGGATCGCGTCGCCTGGCATGCCGGCCGTTCGCACTGGCGTGGCCGCGATGCGCTGAACGGCACCTCGATCGGCATCGAGATCGTGAACCTGCACGGCGATCGCCATGACTATCCCGACGTCCAGATCGATGCGCTGATCGAGCTCTGCCGCGACATTGTCGGCCGCCATCCCGCCATCGTGCCGCGCAACGTCATCGGCCATTCCGACATCGCGCCCAAGCGCAAGGTCGACCCCGGATTGCGCTTCCCGTGGGCCAAGCTCGCGGCAAGCGGCGTCGGTTTGTGGCCGCGCCCCGGCGCCAAGGCACTCGAAGGCGACATCCAGACGGCCCTGCGGCGCTTCGGCTATCCGCCGGCGGTCGACGTAACGACGGCCGATATCGTCGCCTCTTTCCAGCGCCGCTTCCGGCCAGCCAAGGCCGATGGAGTGGTCGATGCCGAGACGCGCGGCCTTCTGGCCGACCTGCTTGACCAGGTAGGGCACGAAGCCTAGCTAGGGCGCTCAGGTCAGACGGCTGGATGGCTGCACTGGGCGGGTAACCGTCCGGTGAGGAAAGTCCGGGCTCCACGGAGACACGGTGCCGGCTAACGGCCGGCGGGGGCGACCCCAGGGAAAGTGCCACAGAGAACAGACCGCCGGGCAGGTTCGCCTGTCAGGCAAGGGTGAAACGGTGGGGTAAGAGCC
>DATGZZ010000342.1:0-7009 GCA_035296945.1 Reyranella sp. | reverse complement strand
GCTCCGGCACCATGCGCACCCGCGCCATCGTCGAGAACAAGAACCAGCTTTTGACGCCCGGCATCTTCGGCCGCGTGCAGCTGTTCGGCGGCGAGTATGACGCGCTCTTGATCCCCGACACCGCGATCGTCTCCGACCAGTCGCGCAAGATCGTGTTCACGGTCAACAAGGACAACGTCGTGCAAGCCAAGCCCGTGACCCTGGGCCCGCTGGTCGACGGGCTGCGCGTCGTGCGCGAGGGGCTGGCTGCCGCCGACAACATCGTGCTCGACGGCCTCGCCAATCCGATGGTGCGGCCGGGTGCCAAGGTGGTGCCCCAGAAGGGCGAGATCAAAACCGCCGACGCCAAACCCAAGTCCAACTAGTCCGCCAAGCCTCGCTGTCATCCCGAGCGCAGCGAGGGACCTTTCCTGATGCCGAAAGGCCCCTCGCTTCGCTCGGGGTGACAGTAATTAGCCACCCGAGTTCCAAGCCCAGCCCATGCGTTTTTCCCATTTCTTCATCGACCGGCCGATCTTCGCCTCGGTCCTGTCGATCATCATCCTGATCGTGGGCGGCATCGCCCAGTTCGGCCTGCCGGTCTCGGAGTATCCCGAGATCGCCCCGCCCACAGTCAACGTGACGGCGACATACCCCGGCGCCTCGGCCGAGGTCATCGCCCAGACCGTCGCCACGCCGCTCGAGCTCGAGATCAACGGCGTCGACGACATGCTCTACATCAACTCGCAGTCGACCGGTGACGGGCGGCTGTCGATCAACGTCGTGTTCAAGCCCGGCACCAACATCGACCAGGCCCAGGTCAACGTTCAGAACCGCGTCGCCGTGGCCCAGCCGCGCCTGCCCGAGGACGTGCAGCGGCTCGGCATCGTCGTGCGCAAGGCCTCGCCCGACCTGATGATGGTCGTGCACATGACGTCGCCCGACGACAGCCGCGACCAGCAATACATCTCCAACTACGCCACGCTCTACGTGAAGGACGTGCTGGGCCGCATCGACGGCGTCGGCAACGTGCTGGTGTTCGGCGCGCGCGACTATTCGATGCGCGTGTGGCTCGATCCGGCGCGCGTCGCCGCCCACAACCTCACGGCCGGCGAGGTCATGCTGGCGATGCGCGCGGCCAACCTGCAGGTCGCCGCCGGCGCCATCAACCAGGCGCCGGCCGTGTCGCCGGGCGCCTTCACGCTGTCGGTGCAGACGCTGGGACGCCTCACGAGCCCTGAGGAGTTCGGCAACATCGTGCTGCGCGCCGAGACCGACGGCTCGGTGACGCGACTGCGCGACGTGGCCCGCATTGAGCTCGGTGCGCAGGACTACACGCTGAACGCCTATCTCGACAACAAGAACGCCACCGCGCTCGGCATCTTCCAACGGCCCGGCTCGAACGCCATCGCCACGTCGAACCAGATCAAGGCGACGATGGAGCGGCTGAAGAAGGACTTCCCGGCCGGCCTCGACTATTCGGTGGTCTACAATCCGACGGAGTTCATCCAGGCCTCGGTCGACGCGGTGATCGAGACGCTGTTCGAGGCCCTGATCCTGGTCGTGATCGTGGTGATCGTGTTCCTGCAGACCTGGCGCGCGGCGCTCATCCCCCTGCTCGCCATTCCGGTCTCTCTGATCGGCTCGTTCGCGGTGATGGCCGCCGTCGGGGTGTCGTTCAATACGCTCTCGCTGTTCGGCCTGGTGCTGGCGATCGGCATCGTCGTCGACGACGCCATCGTCGTGGTCGAGAACGTCGAGCGCTATCTCACCCAGGGCATGTCGCCCAAGGCCGCGGCGCACAAGACCATGGACGAGGTCGGTGGCGCGCTGATCGCCATCTCCCTGGTGCTGATCGCGGTGTTCCTGCCAACGGCCTTCATCACCGGCCTGCAGGGCACGTTCTACAAGCAGTTCGCCATCACCATCGCCGCCTCGACGGCGATCTCGGCCTTCGTGTCGCTGACGCTGTCGCCGGCCATGGCCGCGCTGCTGCTCAAGACCCATGCGCTGTCGCATGTCGAGAAGCCCAAGCCGACGCTGATCGAGCGGATCGCCTGGCCGCTCAACTGGTTCTTCCGCCAGTTCAACCGTGGCTTCGAATGGCTGGCGACTTTCTATGGCCGTGCCACCGCGCGCCTGATCCGCGTGGCGACCATCGTCCTGGTCGTCTATGCCGGCCTGCTGGTTCTCACCGGATACACGCTGGTGAAGACGCCCACCGGCCTGGTCCCGCAGCTCGACCGCTCCTACCTGATCGCCGCCATGCAGCTTCCGGCCGGCTCGACGCTCGAGCGCGCCGACAAGCTGGTGAAGCAGGCGTCGGAGATGATCATGGCGACGCCGGGCGTCGAGCATGCCGTGGCCTTCGTCGGCTTCGACGGCGCCACCTTCACCAACGCGCCCAACACCGGCGTGATCTTCGTCACCCTGAAGCCGTTCGAGCAGCGCCGCGACCTGCCGATGTCCAAGATCCTGGGCGAATTGCGCGGCAAGATGTTCTCCCTGCGCGAGGCCTTCGTGTTCGTGCTCGAGCCGCCCTCGGTGCCGGGTATCGGCACCGGCGGCGGCCTGAAGGGCTACGTGCAGGACCGCGCCGCCCGCGGCCTGCCGGCGCTCGAGGGCGCCACCTGGGCGCTGGCCGGTGCGGCCGGCCAGACGCCGGGCATGACCCAGGCCTTCACGCTGTTCAGCACGAAGACGCCGCAGATCTGGGCCGAGATCGACCGCACCAAGGCCGAGCAGCTGGGCGTGCCGATCGCGCGCGTGTTCGAGACCCTGTCGGTCTATATGGGCTCGGGCTACGTCAACGACTTCAACATCCTTGGCCGCACCTATCGCGTGACCGCGCAGGCCGACGATCCCTATCGGCTGACCGTGCGCGACGTCGGCAACCTCAAGACGCGCAGCTCCAGCGGCGAGATGGTGCCGATCGGCTCGGTCGCCACCTTCTCCGACACCACCGGCCCCTATCGCGTGGCGCGCTACAACCTCTATCCCGCGGCCGAGATGCAGGTCGCCCTCAAGCCCGGCTTCTCGTCGGGGCAGGGCATCACGGCCATCGAGGGCCTGGCCGAGAAGGTCCTGCCCTCGGGCTTCGGCTTCGAATGGACCGAGATCGCCCTGCAGGAGAAGCTCGCCGGCGACACCGCCGTGCTGGCGTTCGGCCTGGCCGTGGTGTTCGTGTTTCTGCTGCTGGCCGCCCTCTACGAGAGCTGGCTCTTGCCGCTCGCCGTCATCCTGATCGTGCCGATGTGCGTGCTGGCGGCCATGGCGGGCGTCGTGCTGCGCGGGCTCGACCGCAACATCCTGGTCGAGATCGGCCTGGTGGTGCTGGTGGGCCTCGCGGCCAAGAACGCCATCCTGATCGTGGAGTTCGCCAAGCAGGCGCACGAGGCGGGCATGAACCGCTTCGATGCCGCCGTCAGCGCCGCCAAGACCCGGCTGCGACCCATCCTCATGACCTCGCTCGCCTTCATCCTGGGCGTGGTGCCGCTGGTGGTGAGCTTCGGCGCCGGCGCCGAGATGCGCCAGTCGCTGGGCACGGCGGTGTTCTTCGGCATGCTGGGCGTCACCTTCTTCGGCCTGGTCTTCACGCCGGTGTTCTATGTCGTGAGCACCGGCCTGTCGGAACTGCGCTTCAAGTGGCGCAAGCCGGAAGTGCCACCCGAGGCGACGTTCAAGCCCGACCAGGTCTGAGGAGGGCCCGCTCGACACGGTCACGAACGATCACGTCATAGTTTGTCGACTGTATCGAAAGAATCGTCTGTCCTCCGACCCCACGAAGGAGCTGTCAGATGCCCAGCCATCCCGCCCTCGCTGCCGGTCGTGCCGCGGTCATCACTGGAGCCGCCAGCGGCATCGGCCTCGCCGCTGCCCGTCGCTTCGCCGCGATGGGACTAAAAGTCTGCCTGGCTGATCTGTCGGCCGAGGCGCTCGAGCGCGCTGCCGGCGAGGTGGCGGCAGCGGCTCCAGCCGGAGGCGCCGCCGTCATCGCCGTGCCGACCGATGTCAGCAAGCTCGAGAGCGTGCAGGCCCTGAAGGACAAAGCCTATGCGGCGTTCGGCGACGTCGCCGTGCTGATGAACAACGCCGGCACCGCGCCGGGCGGCGGGCCGTGGGATCACTACGAGCGCTGGCAGCACGTGCTCAGCGTCAATCTATGGGGCGTGATCAACGGCGTGCAGACCTTCAGCCCGGCCATGCTGGCGCAGAAGACGGCCTGCGCCATCGTCAATACCGGCTCCAAGCAGGGCATCACCTGCCCGCCCGGCGACACCGCCTACAATGTCAGCAAGGCCGGCGTGAAGGTGCTGACCGAGGCGCTGGCCCACAGCCTGCGCAACGAGGAGGGCAACCGCATCTCGGCGCATCTGCTGGTCCCGGGCTCGACCTTCACCGGCATGACGGCGCGCGGCCGCAGCGAGAAGCCGGCGGGCGCCTGGACGCCCGACCAGGTCGTCGACATGCTGGTCGAGAGCATGGGCAAGGGCGACTTCTACATCATCTGCCCCGACAACGAGGTCACGCGCGAGGTCGACAATCGGCGTATCCTCTGGGCAGCCCAGGACATCACCGAGAACCGGCCGCCCCTGTCGCGCTGGCATGCCGACTACAAGGACGCGTTCAACCAGTACCTGCAGGCGGAGAAGTAACGATGCGCCTCTCACAGCCCCTTCGGATCGCCGGCTTCGCGGCCGGCGGTTTGCTGCTTCTGCTGGCGACCATCAGCCTCGGCTACTTCCCGTCCGCCGCCGAAAGTGCGCGCGTCGTGCCGCCGCCCACCGTCGATGCACCGGCCGGGCAGGCAGCATCCGACGTGGTGGTGCTGGCCGGCGGCTGCTTCTGGGGCGTGCAGGGCGTGTTCCAGCATGTCGAGGGGGTCACCAGTGCGGTGTCCGGCTATGCCGGCGGCGCCCAGGCGACGGCGAGCTACGACAAGGTCACCTCGGGCCGGACGGGTCATGCCGAGGCCGTGCGCATCACCTACGATCCGCGCAAGGTGAGCCTGGGCCGCCTGCTGCAGATCCATTTCTCGGTGGTGCACGATCCGACGCAGCTCAATCGCCAGGGACCCGATGTCGGCTCGCACTACCGATCGACGATCTTCCCGACCAATGACGAGCAGGCGCGCGTCGCCAAGGCCTATGTCGAGCAGCTCGACCTGGCGCGTGTCTACGGCGCCAAGGTCGTGACCACGATCGAGCCCGGCCAGACCTTCTATCCGGCCGAGGCCTATCACCAGGACTACATGACGCTGCATCCGCGCCAGCCTTACATCGCCATGCACGACCTGCCGAAGGTCGACAATCTCAAGCGCCTGTTCCCCGCGGTCTATCGCGCCGACCCGGCGCTGGTCTCCAAGACCGGCATGTGAGCCGATCAGGCCGTCGCCGGACGAGGCGGCGGCCGCCAGAGCGCGAAGCTCACCTGCACGATGCCGGCGGTGAGCCCGATCGCCACGCCGAGCCGCCACGCCAGATCGTAGGAACCGAGCCGCTCGTAGAGCAGGCCGCCGCCGAAGGCGCCTAAAAAGCTGCCGAGCTGGTGGCTCATGAAGGCGACACCCTGGATCATCGCCTGCCAGCGCAGGCCGAACATCTCGGCCACCGAGCCCGCGACCAGGGGGCCGACGCCCAGCCACAGGAAACCCATCGCCGAGGCGAAGACCAAGGTGCCGAGCGGCGTCGGCGGCAGGACGAAATACCAGCCCAGCACGATCGAGCGGGCGATATAGATGCCGCCCAGAAGGCCGAGCTTGGACCAGCGGCCGCCGGCCCAGCCGAAGAACAGGCCGCCGAACACGTTGAACAGGCCGATCGCTGCCAGCGCCTGGGCGCTCAAGGTCGGGTCCATGCCGCAGATCGCCAGGTAGGACGGCAGATGGGTGGCGATGAACAGGAGCTGCATGCCGCAGACGAAGTAGGCTGCGGTCATCACCAGGAAGGACGGGCTTCTGAAGGCGCGCAGCAACGCGGCCTTGGCCGAATCCCGGTGCAGCTCGGTGGGGCCCGCTGGCAAGGGCAGGCGATCGACGCGGCCGGCGATCCAGGCGGCCGGCAGCATGCCGAGCGCCAGCACCAGGAAGCCCAGCACGCCGGCACGCCAGCCGAAGTCGACGGCCAGCCACTGCCCCAGCGGCGCCGAGAGCAAGGCGCCCAGCGAGCCCGAGGCGGTGATGGCGCCCAGCACCAGGCTGCGCCAGTGGCTGGGCACGGCGCGCGAGCCGACCGCGAGGGCAATGGCGGACGCGGTGCAGGCGAGCGCCAGGCCGATCAGCACGCCCGCGCCCAGCATCACGCCCAGCATGCCCTCGGCCAGGGCGAACAGGAGCATGCCCGCCAAGTAGAGGACGCTGCCGCCCAGCATCACCGGCCGGAAGCCGACGCGGACGGCCAGCGCGCCTGCCAGCGGCTGCAGGAAGCCCCAGGCCAGATTCTGTACCGACATGGCGAGGGCGAAGTCCGAAACGCTGACGGCAATGTCGCGGGTGAGCGGCGGCATGATCAGGCCGAAGCTCTGGCGGATGCCGCCGCTCAGGCTCAGCATGATCGCCGCCCCGATCAGGATCGGCAGGGTCGGGCGCAGCTCCTTGATGAGGCCCATGGCTCACCTTGATTACACAGGTCTGTATACCTTAGGGTGACAATCCCGCCGGTCAACGGAAAAGTAAACAGGTCTGTGTAGCCATGACGCGATCCGACGACAGGTCAGCCATGCAGGAGCGCATCCTCGAGACGGCCGATCGGCTGTTCTATGGCCAGGGCATCCGCGCCGTCGGGGTCGACACCATCGCGGCCGAGATCGGCATCAGCAAGCGCACGCTCTACAACTATTTTCCCTCGAAGGACGAGCTTATCGTGGCCTACCTGTCGCGACGGCTCCGGCCCGCGCCGCCGTCCGACCTGCCGCCGGTGCAGCAGATCCTGGGCAACTTCGAGCGGCTCGAACGCACCTTCGCCACCGGCGTGTTCCGCGGCTGCCCGTTCGTCAATGCGGTGGCCGAGCTCAAGGAACCGGCGCATGCGGC
>DATGZZ010000341.1:0-5880 GCA_035296945.1 Reyranella sp. | reverse complement strand
CGATCAGGGCGTGGATCTCGCCGGGCCGCACGTCGATCGAGACGTTGTCGGTTGCGATCAGGCCGCCGAAGCGCTTGATCAATCCGGTGGCGGCGAGCATCGGCTCAGCCATGACGACGACCGAACAGGGAATCGATGCCGCCCCTGGCGTAGAGCGCGACCAGCACCAGCATGGGGCCGAACACGATCTGCCAGTATTCGCCCCAGCCCTTGCGTAGAAGGTCAAGCAGCGGCGGCAGCGTTTCCTCCAGCACGAAGAAGGCGATGGTGCCGTAGAGCGGCCCGAACAGGGTGCCCATGCCGCCCAGCACGACGATGACGATGAGATCGCCCGACTTCACCCACGACATCATGGCAGGCGAGATGTAGGCGCCTTCGTTGGCGAGCAGGATGCCAGCAAGGCCGCCGAACGCGCCGGACAGCGTGAAGGCGGCCAGGCGATAGCGGAACACCGGGAAGCCCAGCGCCGTCATGCGCAGGTCGTTCGACTTGGCGCCGCGGATCACCAGGCCGAAGCGCGAGTTGGCGAAGCGGCTGCAGAACCACAGGGTGCCGCAGAGCAGCGCGAAGCTGAGCCAGTAGAACGACGCCTTGTCGCGCAGGTCCAAAAGGCCGGGGAAGCGGCTGCGGCTGATGTTGAGCCCGTCGTCGGCGCCGTAGGCCTCCAGCCCGCCGCCGACATAGAAGACGAGCTGGGCGAAGGCGAGCGTGATCATGATGAAGTAGAGCCCGCGCGTGCGCAGCGACAGCGCACCGACCAGGGCGGCCCACAGCGTCGCCGCGACGATGGCGACCGGCCACTGGATCCAGCCGGTCGAGACGCCGTGATGCGACAGGATGCCGACGGCGTAGCCGCCGATGCCGAAGAACACGGCATGGCCGAAGCTCACCATGCCGCCATAGCCCAGGATCATGTTGAGGCTGACCGCGGCGATCGCCCAGATGACGATGCGCGTGCCGATCGACAGCAGGTAACGCTGGTCGAAGGCTTGCGTGAGCAACGGCAGAACGGCCAGCACGACCAGCAGCAGGGCGGTGATGAGCCCGCGCGGCGTGCGGAGGGGGGTGATCAAGTTCATGATTCTTCCGGACCGCGAGCCTCTGGCTCGCTCAAGCTCATGAGCGAGCCAGAGGCTCGCGGTCCGGGAGAGCATGAAGGCCGGGTCACGTGCGTTGCCCGAACAGGCCGGTTGGCCGCCATACCAGCACGCCGGCCATGACGATGTAGATCAGGACCTGCGAGATTGCCGGTGCGGCGCTCGAAGCGGCCGAGGCGCTGAGGAAGGTCTTCAAGAGATCGGGCATGAAAGCACGGCCGACGATGTCGATCTGGCCCACCACCATGGCGGCGACGAACGCGCCCTTGATCGAGCCGATGCCGCCGATGACGATGATGACGAAGGCGAGGATCAAAATATCGTCGCCCATGCCGATCTTCACCGAGGTGATGGGGGCGGCCATCAGGCCGGCGAGGCCCGCGAACACCGCGCCCAGCCCGAACACCAACGTGAAGAGCAGCTCGATATTGACGCCGAGTGCCCCGATCATGCGCCGGTTGGAGGCGCCGGCGCGGATCAGCATGCCGATGCGTGTCCTCGCCACCAGCCAGGCCAGCAGGATGGCGACCAGGGCGCCCACGACGATGATGGCGAAGCGGTAGGCCGGGTAGGGCACGCCGGGCAGGATCTCGACGGTGCGGTTGAGGAACGCGGGGACGGCGATGCTCTTGCCGGCCGGGCCCCAGATCACGCGCACCAGCTCGTTGAAGAACAGGATCAGGCCGAACGTCGCCAGCACCTGGTCGAGATGGTCGCGGGCATAGAGCCGTCGCATCACGATGGCCTCGACGACGATGCCCAGCAGGAAGGTGGCGGGCAGCGCCAGCAGCGCGCCCAGCACGAACGAATCAGTCCAGCCGATCAGCATCCAGGCGATGTAGGCGCCCATCATGTAGAGCGACCCGTGCGCCAGGTTCACCAGGTCCATGATGCCGAACGTGAGCGTCAATCCGGCGGCGAGCAGGAACATCAGCAGGCCGAGCTGCACGCCGTTCAGCATCTGGAGCAGCAGATATTCCATGTCATCCCGAGCGGAGCGAAGCGTAGTCGAGGGACCTTTTCTGGTGCGTCAAAGATCCCTCGCTGCGCTCGGGATGACAGCAGCGCTGCCGCGCCGCTGTCACTTCATCGGGCACTTCTCGTAGTACGGATCCTTGCCGTCCTTCACCGCCGTGGCGATGGTCTTCACCGTCATCATGCCTTCCGGATCCTTGACGGCTTCCTGGATGTAGAAGTTCTGGATCGGGAACTGGTTGGTGTTGTACGTGAAGCCGCCGCGCAGCGACTTGAAGTTGGCCTTCTTCATCTCGGCGCGGACCTTGTCCTTGTTCGACAGGTCGCCCTTCAGCGCCTCGGCGGCCGACGCGATCAGCATGATCGAATCATAGCTCTGCGCGCCATAGTAGGACGGATAGACGCCGTGCTTCTTCTTGAAGTCGGCGACGTACTTCTTGTTCTGCTCGTTGGGCAGGTCGTTCACCCACTCCTGGGCGCCCAAGGTGCCGAGCGCCAGCTCCTTCTGCTGCGGCAGCGTGATCGCATCGATCGAGAACACCTGGTAGAGCGGGACCTTGCCCTTCAGTCCGGCCTGCACGTACTGCTGCAGGAACTGCACGCCGTGCGCGCCGGGATAGAAGATGAAGATGCCGTCCGGCTTGGCTGCGCCGACCTTGGCGAGCTCGGCCGAGAAGTCGAGCTGGTCGGGCCACTTGGTGAGATCCTCGCCCTTGATCTCGCCCTTGAAGGTGCGCTTGACGCCCGCGAGCATGTCCTTGCCGGCGGCGTAGTTGCCCGCCATCAGGTAGAGGCTTTTGACGCCCTTCTCCTGCAGGTACTGGCCCATCGCCATCGGCGTCTGGTCGTTGTTCCACGAGGTCGAGAAGAAGTTCTTGTTGCAGAGTTCACCCGCGATCTGCGAGGGCCCGGCATTGGACGAGATCAGGATGGTGTCGCCCTCGTCGGTCACGGTCTTGAGCGAGGCCAAAAGCACGTTCGACCAGATGTAGCCGGTGACGAAGTTCACCTTGTCCTGCTGGACCAGCTTCTCCGACTTCTGCTTGCCGACGTCGGGCTTGAACTGGTCGTCCTCGTAGATGATCTCGAACGGCTTGCCGCCCATCTTGCCGCCGAGATGCTCCTTGGCGAGCTCGACCGAGCGGCGCATGTCCTCGCCGATCGCGGCCTGCGGGCCGGAGAACGTGCTGACGAAGCCGATCTTGATCGGCGCCTGGGCCATCGCCGGCAGGCCGAAAGCCAGCGCCGCGATTGTTGCGGTACCAAACAATTTGCTTTTCATAAGTTGTCGCTCCCTGTGATCCCCGTCCCCTGATGACGGCATAAAAGCCGAAAACGCCTAGCCACGCAATTTGTAGCGCTGGATCTTGCCCGTCGCCGTCTTGGGCAGCTCGGGCACGTACTCGACCCAGCGCGGGTACTTGTAGGGCGCCAGCGTGGTCTTGCAGAGCGCCATCAGCTCGTCGGTGAGGGCAGCGCCGCCGCCGCCCGCTTGCTTCAGCACCACGAAGGCTTTCGGCTTGATCAGGCTGTTCTCGTCGGCATGCCCGACCACGGCGGCCTCGAGCACGGCGGGATGGGCGATCAGGCAGCTCTCGACCTCGACCGGCGAGCACCAGATGCCGCCCACCTTCAGCATGTCGTCGCTGCGGCCGTCGTAGATGAAGTAGCCGTCCTCGTCCTGGCGATAGGTGTCGCCGGTGTTGAGCCAGCCGTCGACCATGGTCTCGGCGGTCTTCTCCGGCTTGTTCCAGTAGTACTTGGCGGCCGATTCCGAGCGGATCCACAAGCGGCCACCCTCGCCGCGCGGCACGGGCTTGCCGTGCTCGTCGACGATCTTGACCTCGTAGCCCGGCACCGGCTTGCCGCTGGTCCCCGGGCGATAATCGTCCAGCCGGTTGCCGATGAAGATGTGCAGGCACTCGGTCGAGCCGATGCCGTCCAGGATCACCGTGCCCGTCTTCTCCTTCCAGCGACGGAAGATGTCGGCGGGCAGCGCCTCGGCCGCCGAGACGCAGGCGCGGACGCTCGAGAAGTCGCGCGGCTTCTTCTCCAGTGCGGCGAGCTGGGCGGCGTAGAGCGTCGGCGCGCCGAAGTAGAGCGTGGGCTTGAAGGCCTCGATGGTCTCGAAGGTCGTGTCGGGCGTCGGCCGGCGGTCGTCGAGCACGGCGGTGCTGCCGGTCCACAGCGGGAAGGTCATGGAGTTGCCGAGCCCGTAGGCGAAGAAGAGCTTGCCGGCCGAGTAGCTGACGTCGTCCTCGCGCACGCCGAGTGCCCTCACGCCGTAGAGCTCGCTGGTCACCACCATGTCGCGCTGCAGGTGCACCGCCCCCTTGGGCCGGCCGGTCGAGCCCGAGGAATAGAGCCAGAAGCAGTCGTCGGTCGGCGCGGCGAGGCGCGCCTCGAGCTTGTCGGAGGCTTTGTTCAAGTCGGCGAGGAAGTCGTCGGCCGTGCGGGCCTTGACCGAGATCTGCTTCAGCGCCGGCTCGACTTCCTGGGCGAACTCGCCGGAGTAGACGACGAGGCCGCAGCCCGAATCCTCGAACAGGTAGGCGTAGTCGGCGGCGCGCAGCATCGTGTTGAGCGGCGCCGGCACGATGCCTGCCTTGATGGCTCCCCAGAAAAGATAGAAGAAGGCCGGGCAGTCCTTGATCACCATCAACAGGCGATCGCCGGGCTTGAGGCCTGCGGCCAGAAGGGCGTTGCCGGCGCGGTTCACGCGCTCGGCGAGTTGGGCGTAGGTGACGGTCTCGCTGGCGGTGCGGATGGCGACCTTGCCGCCGCGGCCATCCGCCAGGTGCCGGTCGACGAACGGCACAGCGACGTTGAAGCGGGCAGGCAACCTGACTTTCAGGTCCGGCCCGAATTCAATGCCCGTCATCATGCCGATCCCATCCCTCCGTGCCCCGACGCTACGTTTCTTATTGCGTAATTTGGTACTGAAATACCTATTTAGGCTTCCCCTCGCAAGCCCCTTATTGCCCCCTCGGCCCGGCCTGCAGCAGCGACAGGGGCACCGCATCGGCCGCGACATCGGCCGGCCCGCCATCGATCGGCAGCCAGAGGAAGCCGTCGAGCGCGGCCGTCCGGCAACTGGCACTTGCTACGATCGTGACCTCGCCATGCCGCGGCGCGCGCCGGCCGAACTGCTCCAGGCGCGAGGCGACGTTCACGGCGTCGCCGATCGCGGTGTAGTCGACGCGGCCGGCAAACCCGACATTGCCCACCAGCACCGTCCCGGTATGGAGCCCGACGCGCATGCGGCAGGCGTCGAGGCCGGCGGCGCGGCGCTCCTGGTTGAACATCTCGACCTCGCGCGCCATCGCCAGCGCGCCCTGGCAGGCGGCGCGTGCATGATCGGCATTGGGTTCGGGCGCGCCCCAGAAGGCCATCAGCCCGTCGCCGATGTACTTGTCGATGGTGCCGCCGGTCGCCTCGATGGCCGGACCGACGCGGCCCAGCAGGTCGTTCAGGTAGGTCGCGGTCTCGGTCGCCGGCCGGCCGCGCGAATAGGCGGAATAGCCTTCGAGGTCGCAGAACAGGATGGTGATGGCGCGGTCCTCGCTGGGCGGCAGGGCACCCTGCTGGACGATCAGGCGCTCGACCAGGGCGCGCGGCAGGTAGGTGGCGGCGAGTCGCAGCCCGCCCGCCATGCGCTCGAAGGCGCGGTTCGCGAGGTTGAGCTCGCGGATCTTGCTGTCGCCGAGGTGAGGGACCTGCTCGAGCTCCAGCCGTTCGACCGAACGCGCGGCGTCGGCGAGCGCCAGGATCGGACGCGACAACCGACGACCGACGACGATGGCGATGA
>DATGZZ010000340.1:0-5602 GCA_035296945.1 Reyranella sp. | reverse complement strand
CGTGCTGCTCGCCAGCGCCACGGCGCAAAGCTCGTACACCGTCACGCTCAGCTCCACGAAGGGAGGAACGCTCGGCGTCACCGATCCCTTCGGCATCGTGAGCGGATCGACGAGCGGCCAGACGATCACTCTGTCCGGTTCGCCGCAGCAGGTGAATACGGTCCTCGCAAGTCTCACCGACACCCTGCAGTCCGGCACGGACGTCGTGCAGATCACGGCGCTGGACAGCAGCGGGAACGTCGCCGTTCGCAGTGTCGGTGTCGAGATCTCCGCCAACGTAGCGCCATCTGGCGCGAGCCAGCCAGCCGAGGTCGCCGGACCGTCGATCGCCGATATCACGGCCCAGCTTGCCGGAATCGGCGTCGTCTTTGTCGGCGGCGTGCAGAACGCCCAAGTCATTGCCGGCGACCTGGAAATCGGCCCCGACACCACGTTGCTCGCGGCGCTGTCGCCCTCCGCCTACAGCACGGCAAGTCTTACCGTCGACGGCGCGCTCGAGGTCCTGAACGGCGGCACCGCGCGTTTCAGCGGTTCGCTCGGCGGCAGCACCGTCAGGATCGACAGCGGTGGTGCGGTCAGCGGCAACGGCAGGTTGTCGGCCTCGGGTGGCGGCGCGATCGTCAACGACGGCACGATCGAGGCCGTGGCGGACCTGACGCTGGGGCTGCAACAGCTGACCCTGGCCAATGCCCTCGCCGGCAGCGGGACGGTGAACGTCGATGCCGGCGCGACGCTGATCCTCAGCGATGCGGTCAGCTCGACTCAAACCATCGCTTTCGCGTCGCCGTCCAATCTTCCTTCGCTGCCGAGCACGCTCGAGTTCGATCCACGACATGGAATGAATGCCACGATAACCGGGTTTTCCTATGCCGACCGCCTGGTCCTGGATGGCCTGCCCGTGACCGGCGTGAGCTACAACAGCGGGACCGGCGTCCTCACCGTCACCCTGCAGGGCGTGCTGCTCGAGACCTACAACCTGACGGGAAGCCTGACCGGCCTCACTCCAGTCGTCAGCGGCGGCAACACCATCACCTTCGTCGCTCCGCCGGGCGGCATGGCGCCCACCGTTGTCGTGTCCGGCCCTCTGCAAGGCGCCGTCGACAAGGACGTGCTCGTTCCGGGCATCGTCCTCGAGATGCCGCTTCCCGAAAATCCTTCCATTCCGCTGGGTCCCGCGATCACGGTCACGCTCACGACCAGCATGGGCGGCCGGCTCTTCGCCCTCGACGTTGCCGGCACCACGGTCACTGGCAACAACAGCACGAGCCTCACCATTGCCGGCACGCTGTTCGGCGTCGAGCAGAGCTTGCAGACCCTCACCTACAAGGGCCGTGTGGCGAGCGACGACATTTCGATCACCGCCACCACCACTGCCACGTCGACACCGGTTTCGATCTCGGTCTCCAACTACGCCAGCGGCGCCACCTCCCCCCAGTTCGAATGGGATACCTCTCTCGCCAGCGGCAGCTTCAGCGATTTCACGAGCTGGAGCGTGAGCGGCGGGACGAACACGCCGCCCGGCGGCACCAACGTCGCCCTGTTCAAGCCAGGCAGCGTCGGCGCCTATACCGTGTCCGGAAACGCCGCTGTCGACCAGGTCAAGGTCACGGCAATGACGACCCTGACCGGGCAGGTCATCGCCCAGGGAGCGAGTGGTATCGCACTGGTCGTCGACGGTGCCGGCGCGCTGATGCTGGCCGGCGGCGCCGAGGTTTCCGCCCAGGCGCAGGCGATCGTCGGCGCCACGGGTGAAGGCCTGCTGACCTTGATGGGAGCCGCGCTTGCGCTAACCGGCGCGCCGGCAACTGATGCCCTGGTGATCGGCGAAGCAGCCGGCAGCGACGGCACCGTCGTGAACCTCGAGCAGATCACGGCCAACGGCACGGTGGTCGTCGGGCAATCCGGCAGCGGCACGTTGGCGCTGCTGGGCGTGGCCTCGTCGATGACGGCCGGCGCCGCCACCATCGGCCGATCGGCCGGCGCCCACGGCGCCGCGCTCGTCAACGGCGGCTTCTGGGCGATCGGCCAGTCGACCCCCGACGTCACGTCGTCCGGCCAGCTCATCGTCGGCGACTCCGGCAGCGGCACGCTGCTGATCGACGGCGCGGCCAACGGCATCACCGGCCAGGTGACGGCCTTTGACGCGACGATCGGCAAGCAAGCAGGCAGC
This sequence comes from Reyranella sp., assembly GCA_035296945.1. GTDB lineage: Bacteria > Pseudomonadota > Alphaproteobacteria > Reyranellales > Reyranellaceae > Reyranella. Next base: position 3,432 of record DATGZZ010000340.1, on the reverse strand, counting down.
GAGGGTTCGGTCGTGCTCGACGGCGGGCTTCTGCTGGTCGCCAACACCAATGCCACAGGCTCCAACACATTGGCCGTCGGCGATTCCGGCACCGGCAGCCTCGCGATCGAGAATTTCAGCGAGGTCGCAGTCGGCGCCGCCGCCGCCGACAACAACGGCCTGCTCATCGTCGGTCGGACCGCGGACGGAAGAGGCCGCATCCGGATCGGCGACTACAGCGCGCTGCTGGTTTACGGCGATGCCCATGTCGGCGAGGCCGGCGTCGGCATGGTGACCGTGGGCGGCGGCGCGGATCATGACGCGCTGTTCGCGCTAAATGGTACCCTCACCCTGGGCGCCGCCGGCCAGGTCATGCTGGGCGGCCTCGACGCCACGGTCCGCGCCGAGGCCATCCACGTTGCCACGGGCGGTGTCATCTCCGGATCGGGCACGCTTTCCGGCGTAGGCGGCGGCAACAAGACGGTGACGTTCGCCGACATCCACAACGACGGCTCGATCGTGGCCGACGGCGGCGACCTGCTGCTCTACGGCAGCGTCACGGGCACGGGCGAACTGTCGATGGCCTCAGGAGCTTCAATCGCACTGCAGACGGCCGTCGGCACGGGCCAGACACTGGCCTTTGGCGTGAACGGACATGCCCTGCTCAACGACCCGCAGGCCTTCGCGGGCACTATCGTCGACTTCAACGGCGACGACGTGCTGGAGCTGGCGAGCACGCAGGCGAGCAGCGCCACGTGGGCCGATGGCGTGCTGACGCTCGACACCGACCTCGGTCCCCTTCGACTGAAGTTCGCCGGCAATTACGCGCCGGACGGCTTCACGGTCGAGCCGGACGGGCTCGGCGGGACCAATGTGGCAGGCGGCCGCGGCGACGTTCATATGATGACCTTCGACGGCCTGCGCTACGACTTCCAGGCCGTCGGCGAGTTCGTGGCCGTCAAATGGACTGATCCCGGCACGCCGCTGCAGATCCAGATCGAGACCGCGGGCATCCATGGCGTGGCCAGCATCACGACCGAGCTTGCCGCCGTTTTCGGGAACACGGTCGTGACCTTCGCCATCGGCCGGCCGATTTCGCTCCATGTCGACGGCGCGCCGGACACCTCGCTGCATGTCAGCGGCACACAGGCTGTCCCCGGTGGGACGCTGGCCCAGCTTTCGTCCAACACCTATCAGCTGACCTGGGCTACCGGCCAGGCGGTCACCGTCAGCTATCATGGCGATTGGCTGGACTGGGGCGTGGCGCTGGGCCCCCAGGACGGACCTGGATCGGTGCAGGGTCTGCTCGGCACTCACAGCGGCCAGGGAACCGAATTCCAACTGACCGACGGAACTGTCCTGCAGCACCCGCTGAGCAACGAGGAGATCGTCGGGCGCTTCGCCGATGCCTGGCGAGTGGACCACGACATGCACGCGCCCGCCTCCTACCTTGCGCATCACGACGCGACCTTGTGATCGTCGCGCCTTACTTCTTCCGGCTCATGTTCCAGAACGCCGTCGCCGGCGCGATCATCACACCTTCGATGTCGGCGCGCAGGGCGATCGGCTGGTACCATTCGCCGAGATGGACGTGGGTCGGATGCTCGACCCAGTACTTCTGCAGCTCGACCGCGATCTGCTTCTGCTTGGCCGGATCGGATTCCTTGGAGAACTGATCGCGCAGCTTCTCGATCGTCTCGTCACACGGCCAGCCGAACAGGGCCTTGTCGCACGACGCATTGAAGAAGGCCGCACTCACCGGATTCAGGATGTCGGCCGCGCCCCACGAGGTGATGAAGGCGCTCCAGCCGCCCTTGTCGGGCGGGTCCTTCTTGGTGCGACGAGCCACCAGCGTCTGCCAGTCCATCGACTGCATGTTGACCTTGAAGCCCGCGGCCTCGAGCTGCGCCTTCGCGACCGGCGCCATGTTGGTCAGCACCGTGAGGTCGGTCGACTGCAGCAGCTCGACCGGCGTGCCGTCATAGCCCGCCTCCTGAAGAAGTTGCTTGGCCTTGGCGGCATTGGCGTTCAATACGCCAGCCATGCCTTCGTCGCTGGCCAGCGGGGTGCCGCAGACGAACACCGCCTTGCACAGCTTGTAGTATTTCGGGTCGCCGATCGTCGCCTTGAGAAAATCCTCCTGGTTGAAGGCGACCATGGCGGCATGGCGGATCTTGGGATTGTCGAACGGCTTCACCAGCGTGTTGAAGCGCAGCGCATACTGATTGCCCAGCGGATTGGCGTTGAGCAGCTTGAGGTTCTTGTCCTTGGCCATCAGCGGCAGCAGGTCGGGCGTCGGCTGTTCGAGCATGTCGACCTCGCCGCTCTGCAGGGCCGCCACCTGGGTCTGCGCATCGGGGATCCAGATCCATTCGAGGCGATCGACCTTGACGGTCTTGCCGCCGGCCAGGCCCGAGGGCGGCTCGGCACGCGGCTTGTAGGTCGGGTTCTTGACGAAGACGACCTTTTCACCCGGCTTCCATTCCTTGGCGATGAAGATGAACGGCCCGGAGCCGATCACGTCCTCGGCCTTGATCTGGGTGAAGGGATCGGTCTCGGCGACCCGCTTGGGCATCATGAACGGCACGTTGGACGACGGCTTGCCGAGCGACTCCAGCACCAGGCCGTACGGCTCCTTCATCTTCATCTTGAACGTCTTGGCGTCGGCCGCCTCGAAGCCTGCGACCGAGGCCAGCATCTTCTGGCCCATCGAATCACGGGCACCCCAGCGCTTGATCGACTGGATGCAGTCTTCCGAGGTGACCGGCGCGCCGTCGCTCCACATCAGGCCGTCGCGCAAGGTGAAGGTCCAGGTGAGCTTGTCGGGCGACACCTCCCACTTGTCGACCATCTGCGGCTGGACCTGCAGCTTCTCGTCGAGCGCGAACAGTGTGTCCCAGACGAGATAGCCGAAGCCGCGCTGGACATAGGCAGTGGTCCAGATCGGATCGAGGATCTTCAGATCCGAGTTCATCACCGCCCTGATCGTCTGCGCGCCGGCGGCCGTTGGACTGAGCAGCCCGGCAACGCACGCCGCGGCCACGAGCAACGCGACTGGCTTCCTGAGATTGATCATGATCGACCCCTCCACTTGCCCCGTACGATATTTGCAAGATTCAAGCCATTTTGCGAACAATGGTTGGACCGAACGCCCCTGACCCAGGAGTCATCATGTTGCTGAGCGCCCTCTTCCCGACGCGTGACATAGGCCGTGACCCCGCGAAGATCCGAGACTGGGCGCAGGCTGCGGAAGGCCTCGGCTACGACTGCATCGAGGTCGCCGATCATGTGTTCGGCGCGGCGCCCCGAGGCGACTGGAAGCCGACCTACAGCGAGCACGATCCCTTCCACGAGACGTTCACGACGATGGCCTTCATCGCGGCCGTCACCAAGAACATCAAGCTGTGCAGCGGCGTGCTCATCCTGCCGCAGCGCCAGACCGGCGTCGTCGCC
>DATGZZ010000339.1:0-5974 GCA_035296945.1 Reyranella sp. | reverse complement strand
ACAGCCGGTCGCCGGTGCTGACGTGGGTGGCGTGCAGCGCGCGCGTCTTGCCGCTGAAGAAGCGTTCGGCGAGGTCGTGGGCGTTCCACAGGTTCAGGTCGCCGACCTGCGGGCCTTCGATGCTGACGATCCTGAAGAAGTGACCGGCGGGGACCTCGAACGTCCTCGCTTCACGCGGCGGCACGATCACTTCGGTGATCCTGGTCAGCTCCTGCCGTGCCGATTCGTAGAACTGCCGGTCGTATGGCGGTACCCTGTCCACGGAATAGCAGACGATCGCGGGTGCCTTCCGCCGCTTGACCGCGTCGACTGGCGCGGCGTTCTGGGGAGGTGATTTCACTGTTCGCTCCTGGATATGCAGTGAAGCAATAACTGTGTAGGAGAATCGGTCAATGGAGACCATTCCCGCCCGTCGCGGCAAGGCAACCCACCTCCGGCGCGGACAGTTGATCCGCATCGTCAACACGCACGGCGCGCAGGTCGTCGACACCTGGGCTTTCACCGCCGGCATGCTGACCGAGTTCATGTCCATGGAGCACACGCGCGCTACGCTCACCAGCCTGCGGCCCAAGGTCGGCGACGGGCTCTACACCAACCGCCGGCGCAAGATCCTGACCATGACCGAGGATACCAGCCGCGGCGATCACGACACGCTGATCGCGGCCTGCGACAGCGAGCGCTACATCCTGCTGGGCGTGAAGGAATATCACGACAACTGCACCGACAACTTGTTCGCCGCCATGCAGGCGCTCGGTCTCACGCCGCCGGAATGCCCGAGCCCCCTCAACCTCTTCATGAACATTCCCTGGACCGTCGAGGGAAAACTCTCCTTCGATCCGCCGACCGCCAGACCCGGCGACCATGTGAGCCTGCGCGCCGAGCTCGACTGCATCGTCGCAATGTCGGCCTGCCCGCAGGACATCCTGCCGATCAACGGCCGGACCGGCACGACCACTGAAGCCCATTACGAAATCACAGGCTGACACCATGACCTTCTCGATCGCTGGAAGATGTGCCCGGACCGGCATGCTGGGTGCCGTCGTCACGACCTCATCGATGGCGGTCGGTGGCCGCTGCGCCTATGCGCAGGCCAATGTCGGCGCCGTGCTGACCCAGCACCGCACCGATCCGCGCCTTGGGCCCAAGATGCTCGAGCAGCTGCGCGAGGGCGAAGCACCCGCCGCCATCCTGAAAGACTTCGAGAAGACTGAGGTCGGAATCGGCTGGCGCCAGCTCGCGATCATCGACGCCAAGGGCCAGGCCGCGTTCTTCAACGGCGGCAACATCTATTCGGTGTTCAAAGGCCTGGTCGGCCGCGACTGCGTGGCGGTGGGCAATATCCTGCGCAACACCGACGTGGTCGATGCCATGGTGCAGAGCTTCGAGGCCAACGAGGCCCAGCCGCTGGCCGAGCGGCTGATGCGCGCCATCGAGGCGGGCGACGCCGCAGGTGGCGAGCTGAAGCAGATCAAGTCGGCCGGCCTCGTGGTCGCCCACCGCGAAAGCTTTCCCTTCGTCGACCTGCGCGTCGACCTCGATCCCCGGCCGCTGGTCCAGCTGCGCTTCCTGTGGGAGCTCTATCAACCGACGGCGGACGAGTACGTGGTGCGCGCCGTCAATCCCGACAGCGCGCCGAAACCGGTCTAGGCGACGCCGGCTCCGCGCAGGTTCCGAGGACGCCAGACGACGAAAAGCAGACAGAGCACAACGGCCATGGCGACAAGCAAGCCGCCGTGCCGCCACGCAGAGCCGGCCATCTTCTCAATCCAGCCCATGACGCGCCGCTGCCAGAACGTCTTTGCCGCCTCGAAATCGGGCGGCGGGCATGTGCCGCCGAAGGCCTTCGCCCAAGGCTGATATGCACCGGTCGACACATAGCGCTGATAGATCGCCTGGGCCCTGGCCTCGTCGCGACTGGCGATGGCGTAGCGCGCCGCCCAGCAGAGCGTAGCGGCATAGGCCTGCGATCGTTGCGGCAGCAGATCGGCGGCGGCGAGCGCGCGATCGGCGGCAATCGGGCGATAATGGAACCGCGTATCAGGCTTGGGGGCGCTGGCGGCAAAACGGCTTGCCTCGTCCGGTCCAAGCAACGGGCTCGGCGACGTGCCTTCGCCGTTTGGACTCGTCTGGCCGATGCCGGAGGGGAAAGCGCCGTACATCACTGTCTCATCGGGTGGGCCTTCCGTTCCCATCAGCCCCATGCCCTGCACACGCGTCATCCGGGCGAGTTTGAACATGGCTTCGGCGCGGGAGACTCGTTGCCACGGCCATTCGAACCATCCCGGCCGAATGGCTTCGATGGCGGCGAGGTAGTTGCGGGCATCTTCGACGTCGGCGCGGTCGGCATCACGTTCTTGCGCTGCCGAACCCGTCGCCCGCGGCGGGAAATAGGCGACCGCCTCGCTTGTCCGCCCGACCCGGACCAGCCGCCGCGCCAGCAAGGCGCGCAGGTTCGCGACCGGATCGGACTGATCCGACCGAGCCTGAGGCGCGGATGGAGGCGGCAAACCGTCGACAAACGCCCTGAGCTCATCGACCGTCAGCACGCGTTCGGCGATGTAGATGACGTCTCCCCAGTAGGTCTCGGCCACGGGAAACAGCAGCTGCAGAGAGTCGCGATATTCGCCCTGGCTCAGCCGCATGACCGCGACTTCCCCACGCAGTCGAGTCTTGGCGTCCTGGTCCAGTGACGCCGCCGGGCCGTCCTGTCCGGCCGCTGTCAACGCCGCCATCCAATCCTTCACGGCATCGGCACGATCGCCGCGGCGCAGGGCAAGCTTGGCGCGCACCCACAGGCCCAACGGTTCGCTCGCCTTCTCCGACAACTTTTCGGCAAGGTCGTATCGACCGCCCTGATACGCCAAAGCAGCGAGACGATCGAGGTCGGGCCCGGGCTCAGGTGCCGGTTCCGCCAGGACGCGTTCGATCGTACCGGCAACGATGGAGTCCAAGTCGGTCGTGTCGTCCCAGGTGTAGTCGGGCTGTTTCGAGGCGACATAGGCCACGAGCAGGCGCCGGACGATCGGTTCGGCGAGAATACGGCGACGGTCGAGGTCGGGATCCATGAGTCGCCGCGCCACCTCGCCCAATGACAACAGCCCCGCCTTTGACCCGCGGTTTGCCTGATCGGCGTAAAGGCGAACGGCGTTTGCGATCAGCCGAGGGGCGGCCGCGTCGTCGACTGCGATCTCCGGGACGTGCCATGGCGACTCGATCAGCCCCGCCTCGATCAAGTCCAGACGGGCCTCCTCGCCAAGGCTTGCCACCGCAAGCCCGATGGGATCCGGTGCACCTGCCTCGGCATAGCGGCGCGTGGCCTGGAAGTCGGCGCGCGCCGACGCAAACTGCCCGAGGCGCTGATGGACGCGGCCGCGCATGAAGGCCGCCCAGACCGTGCGAATATTCCTTTGTTCGGCCGGCAGGCGATCGATTGCCTGGAAGAAGGCCAGCGCCGCGTCGAGACGGTCGGCGTGATACTCGGCGGCGCCGGCGAGATAGTCGGCGACCGCGACGGGCAGTCCGGTCGCCGCCGCCTTCGCCGCGTCGCCGCTCTCCGCCGCGCGCGCTGCGTCGAGCCTGGCCAGGAGCCACTCGTCGGTCGCAGCGGGCATGAGGCCGCGCCAGGCGCCGGACTGCAGTTCCTCGCGCTCGGCGGTCACGGCCTCATCATCGACGGGCCGGTCGGACTCGACGGCGCGCAGGCTGTCTTTGGGCGCGCTCACAAGGCGCGATATCTCGAAGGCGAAATTGAGCTCGACCGGCGCCTTCACCGTCTCCTCGCGGCTGTCGAGAAGCTGCCAGGGAAAGTTCGGTCCGCAGGCGAGCGCTACGCCGATGCACGCCGCCGCCACCAATGCCGTCACGCCGATCCTATCGAACGACATCGAGCATCCTTTCCGGTTCAGTGCACCGCGCCCAGCCGATGATGCGTTTACGATTGGCACGCAGCCGGCCGCCGCGGGTCGCCTCGAGGACCAGCGGCCCGCCAGCAGCGGCGAGCTTGAATCCATTGGCGCCATCGGCCGCCTCGCACGCGGGATCGAGTCGGACCTGACGTGGCAGCGCTGCATCGACCGGCCCGTCGTTCGACAAGGTGACCGTCCAGAGATCGGCGCGCTCCGCCGGCACCAGCCCGGCACTCAGCCGGGCGGCCGGCAGCTCGCCTGTGATCACCGCCCGCCATGTCTGGAGGCTCCAGGCGCGGGAATCGGCGTCGGTCGGCAGCCGGAACCAAGCGATGCCGACCAGACCTTCCGGCGCACCGATATGCATCGCATGCAGAAATTTCAGGACCGCCTCGGGCGCGGCGCGCAGCACCTCGCCGTTGGTCGCACCCGCGCGCAAGGGCATCTCGCCTTCGACGCTCGCCAGCCGGCCATCGGGCCGCCAGGTCACGCGCACGTCGTAGGCAGGCAGGGCGACGCGGAAGGGCCGGTGAATGCGCCGGCCGAAGTCGCGGACCCAGCGCTCGGCCTGGTCCGGATCGAACAGGCCACGGCGCGGGTCGTCCACGGCATGGACCTGCAGGACGATCTCGTCGAGATCGCGGGTCAACGGCTCGAGCTCGGTCGACGTCATCCAGGTCGGCAGGGCCGTGATCGAGAGCTTCAGGGAGGACGCCAGCCGCGACCGTAGCGCGGCAAGGAAGCGCGCGTAGGGCGCAAGCTTGGAGGTCGGGCAATCGTAGTCGATCTCGACGCCGGCGAGGCTCGCCGACACCGGCTCGAGCCGCGCCATGACTTGGTCGAGCATCGCCGGTATCCGGGCCTCGTCGAGCCGGCCGTCGATCCGGATCACGCCGATCACCGGCCTTTGCGTGGCCTGGACGTCGGACCAGGGAATGCTGACCGTCGCCCAGCGGCCCGATGCGTCGGCTTCGGCCAGGAGCAAGCGCCAGGCGCGGACGATGTCCGACGAACGGCTGACGCTCGAGATCACGTGGGGGGTCCAGGCGCGCTGCCAGACATAGGCGTCGTGCGGCAGGGGCGTGGCCGTTGCCCGTATCCGCGGCATCGACCCCGACAACCCGATCACGCACAACAACACCGCGGCGAGCAACCGCATGACGCCTTCCTCTGGGACCGTCGCCGGCCCGGGGGCATTCTACACCATTCACGACGCCACTGGTCGTCTATCGGCGCTTGACGGTGATTCCCGCGGCCTCGCGGTCCCAGGTCCGGTCGGTGATGCCGCGTTCGCGCAGCTTGTACTTCTGGATCTTGCCGTTCTCGGTCGTCGGCAGGACGTCGACGAATTCTAGGAAGCGCGGCACGGCGAAATATGGCATTCGCGTCTCGCAGAAGCGGATAATCGCGACCTCGTCGAGCGCACTGCCGGGCTGGCGGACGATGGCGGCCATCACCTCGTCCTCGGCGAGTTCCGAGCGTACCGGATAGGCGGCGGCGGTGGCGATCTCGGGATGGCTCAGCAGCACCTGCTCGACCTCGAACGAGGAAACGTTCTCGCCGCGCCGGCGGATGGCGTCCTTCAGCCGATCGACGAACTTGTAGTAGCCGTCGGCCTCGCGGACGACGCGGTCGCCGGTATGGAACCAGAGGTTCCGCCAAGCCTCGACCGTCTTCTCGGGTGTGCCGAAGTAGCCCGTCGCAAAGGCGAAGGGCGCCTCGGCGCGCAGCATCAGCTCGCCCGGCGTGCCATCCGGCACCTCGTTGTCCTCGGCATCGACCACGCGGGCGGCAAAGCCCTCGAACAGGCGGCCCATGGTGCCGGGCTTGCACTCGGCAATCGGCGAGCCGATCACGAAATTGGTCTCGGTCGAACCATAGCCGTCCAGGATGGCGATGCCGGTGCGCTTGGTGAACTCGGCATGGAAGTGGCCGGGCACGCCGGGGGCGAGCGCAATGCGCGTGCGGTGCGCCTGTTCCGCGGGCTCGGCCACGCGCGACAGCAGGATCGGCACCATCGCGCCTAAAAGGTAGGTCACCGTCGCGCGCCGCGCCGCGAGCGTCGAAAA
>DATGZZ010000338.1:0-2340 GCA_035296945.1 Reyranella sp. | reverse complement strand
CGATGTCATCGTTCCCGGACCGATGAACGGCAAGGCCCTGGCCGACGAAGTCCAACGTCGCTGGCCCGGCACCAAGCTGGTGTTCATGTCGGGCTACAGCGAGAACATCCTGTCGACCCAAGGGCGGCTCGAGCCGGGCGTGCTGCTGCTCAACAAGCCGTTCCGCAAGCACGAGCTGGCGAAGATGCTGCGCACGGCGCTGGATGCCCGGGCCAGCTAGCGCGCGGCCGCCCTAGGAACCGTCCGGCTTCGGCCGGTCGGTCAGCAGGCGGCTCACCTCCTCGGCCGCCGTGTCGGTGCTCCATTTTACGGGCCTTTCGAGACCGGCATAGCGCTGCAGGCCGAGTTCGGTCAGGCGCAGGGCGCCGTCGGCCTCCTCGACGAGGGCAAGCTGCTCCAGCCGCCGGATATGCTGCTCCGGCAGGTGGTCCCGCCGGCCGAAGCCCAGCGCCACGCGGCGAAGCGTGATCTCTTCGTGTGGGCTGAGCGGTGCGAGGATCCCACGCATGCCTGTCCTGACGCGGTCAGGGGTCGACCAATGCCGGGATCGCCCGCTCCGCAGGACATGAACGCATCAGGGCGTCTCACGTTCCTTGGCCAGGTCTTCGATCCAGTTTCGCGCCTGCCGAGGGGTGTCGAACACCTTGATCGGCCGCTTGGCCGACGCCAATGCACCAAGCAGGCGGGCGAAAACCATGGTCTGGTCGGCCGTGGCGACGAGCGCCAGGGCGCCCATCATGCCCTGTTCGTGGTAGGAGCGGATCCTGGCACAAACTGACAGCAACTCGTCGGCGGTCATGCTGGGGGCGGCTTCGCGGCCATCGAACAGCTTGCGATAGGACATCGCCTTTGCGCCCTCCATGGCCTCCAGCAGGTCGAGGGCGTCGCCCATCGTCACCTCACCCTCAGCTACTCCTGTGAACAGTCGCGCCTTCGAGTCGATCGTCCAGTACAGGGGCATCAGGGCTGCGGTCTCACAGTCGTCGTCGGATGGGATGGGCGCGCATTGGCTCGACCATACTATCGACGAGGTCGGGCACGTCCACATGGCTGCGAGAGCGGTCGCTGCAATAAGTCCGGCGCTATCGTCGCTCACGGGGCGTGCGAGCTGGCATTCCCGCTGTCCACAGCCAACTAGGCTAAGGTCGGCGCATGTCCTCGGAGTTCCGCGCCGCGCGCGCAGCCTTTCTCGGCATCGAGCGCTCGCTCACCGGCCGGCGGTGGGCGGCTCGGCTGGCCGACGAGCGGATGGCGCTCGCCATGGCACAACGCCATGGCCTGCCCGATGCGATCTGCCGCCTGCTGGCGGCGCGCGAGGTCGATCTCGAAGGCGTGCCGGACTTCCTCGAGCCCACCTTGCGCAAGTTCCTGCCCGATCCCTCGCATCTCAAGGACATGGACGCGGCTATCGCGCGCGTCGTGCGCGCGGTGCGCGAGGGCGAGAAGATCGTGGTGTTCGGCGACTACGACGTCGATGGCGCCACCTCGTCGGCGCTGCTGGCGCGCTTCTTCCGGGCGGTCGGCGGCAACGTCGCCGTCTATATTCCGGACCGGCGCAAGGAGGGCTACGGCCCCAACACGCCGGCGCTGCTCGGCATCAAGGAGCAGGGCGCCGCGGTCGTGATCACCGTCGATTGCGGCATCACCGCCTTCGAGCCGCTGGCCGAGGCGAGGCGCGTGGGCCTCGACCTGATCGTCATCGACCATCACATGGCCGAGATCGCGCTGCCGCAGGCGGTGGCGGTCGTCGATCCAAATCGCCTGGACGACGATAGTCCGCACAAGCAGATGGCGGCGGTGGGCGTGACTTTCCTGCTGGCGGTCGGCGTCAATCGCGCCCTGCGCGAGGCCGGCTGGTACGGCGTAGGTCGCAGCGAGCCTGACCTTCGCCAATGGCTCGACCTCGTGGCCTTGGGGACTGTGTGCGATGTCGTGCCGCTGACCGGCGTCAACCGGGCGCTGGTGCGCCAGGGCCTGCGCGTGATGGCCGATCGAAGCAACATCGGCCTGGCCGCGCTGGCCGACGTGGCGCGCCTGCGCGAGCCGCCGGGCGCCTATCATCTTGGCTTCATGCTGGGCCCGCGCGTCAATGCCGGCGGCCGCGTCGGACAGGCCGATCTCGGCGCGCGGCTGCTGTCTAGCGACAATCCGGAGGAAGTCGGCGCGCTGGCGCTCAGGCTGGACGAGTTCAACGCCGAGCGCCGCGCCATCGAACGCGAGGTGCTGGACCAGGCGATCACGCGCATCGAGGGCCTCTACGGTCCCGACCGCAAGGGGCTGCCGTCGGCGCTCGTGGTGGAGAGCGAAGGCTGGCATGTCGGGGTGATCGGCATCGTCGCC
>DATGZZ010000337.1:0-6025 GCA_035296945.1 Reyranella sp. | reverse complement strand
TAGGAACCCTCCATGTGCGGCATCGTCGGCTACATCGGCAAGCGTCAGGCCGCCCCCATCCTGATGGCCGGGCTCAATCGCCTGGAATATCGCGGCTACGATTCGGCCGGCATCGCCGTCGCCAACAAGGGCGCGCTCAGGATCGCCAAGCGCAAAGGCCGCGTGCGCGAGCTCGATGAGCTGAAGCCGCTGCGCTTCAAGGGCACGTCCGGCATCGCCCACACGCGCTGGGCGACCAACGGCGAGCCGAGCGACCGCAATGCCCATCCCCATAGCGACGCCGCCGGCCGCTACGCCGTCGTGCACAACGGCATCATCGAGAACGCCGCCGCGCTGCGGACGCAGCTCGCCGCCCGGGGCACGACCTTCAGCTCCGACACCGACACCGAGGTGATCGCCCATCTGATCGCGCTGATGGACGACGGCTCGCCGCTGGAGGCCGTCGTCAGCGCGGTCCTGAAGCGGGTGGTCGGCACCTACGGCCTTGCCGTCATGGATGCCGAGCGTCCCGACGTGCTGGTCGTGGCGCGCAACGGCAGCCCGGTCGTGCTGGGCCTCGGCGACAAGGAGATGCTGTTCGGCTCGGACGCGTCGGCCTTCGTGCGGCATGCCACCAGTGTCGTCCATCTCGACGACGGCGAGATCGCGGTCGTGCGCGCCGACGGCTACGAGACGCGCAAGCTCGACGGCACGAGCACCGTCAAGACGCCGTCGGCGATGGTCTGGAAGGACGAGGCCTTCGACAAGGGCGCGTTCGACCACTACATGCGCAAGGAGATCGCCGACCAGCCCGACGCGCTGCGGCGCACGCTCGGCGGCAGGCTCGAGCCGCGCTTCCAGACCACGCATCTCGGCGGCATCACCCTCTCGGCGCGCGAGCTTTTAGACGTGCGCCGCATCCGGATCCTGGGCTGTGGTGCGGCCTATATCGCGGGCATCATGGGTGCCCACCTGATCGAGCAGCTGGCGCGCATCCCCTGCCAAGCCGAGCCCGCGTCGGAGTTCCGCTACCGCAATCCCGTGATCGAGATGGACACGCTCTACATCGCCGTCAGCCAGTCGGGCGAGACGTTCGACACCCTGGCGGCGGTGCAGGAGATCAAGCGCAAGGGCGGCCGCGTCCTCGGCATCGTCAACGTCGTCGGCAGCACCATCGCGCGCGAATGCGGCCAGGGCATCTACCTGCATGCCGGGCCGGAGATCGCCGTGGTGTCGACCAAGACCTTCACCTGCAGCGTCGTGGCCTTGGCGTTGCTCGCCGTCCATCTCGGCCGCTTGCGCGACCTGTCCACCGCCAACGGCGCGCGCCTGCTCAAGGCGCTTGACGCCCTGCCCGATCGTGTCGCGGCCATCCTCGAGCGCGACGACGAGATCGCCCGCCTCGCCGACTTCTTCCAGGGTGCCGAGCACGCCTTCTTTGTCGGCCGGGCCGCGGGCCATGCCATCGCCATGGAAGGGGCGCTGAAGCTCAAGGAGATCAGCTATCTCCACGCCGAGGCCTATCCCGCGTCCGAGCTCAAGCACGGGCCGTTGGCCCTGGTGACGCCGCAGACGCCGACGGTGATCGTCCTGCCGCGCGACGATCTTTTCGCCAAGAACGTCTCGACCATCGAGGAGGTGAAGGCGCGCGGCGGACCGGTCCTCGCCATCACGCATCCGGGCGAAGGCCACGCCCCGTTCGACCGCTCGTTCGAGGTGCCGGCGCTCGAGCCCGAGATCGATCCCCTGCTCCTGTACATTCCGCTGCAGCTCCTCGCCTATCACGTGGCGCGGCAGCGCGGATGCGACATCGACAAGCCGCGCAACCTCGCGAAATCCGTCACGGTCGAGTAAGCTGCCGGCGAGTCATTCGGTCGACGACGTGGCCTATCCTTACCTTCGGCCCCGGCCGCGCCGCCTAGGGCGTGCGGCTTAGCGGCCGGCGTGGGGTAACCTGATGTCCTGCACGGGCGGCACCGCGAAGACGCCCGGCTTGCCCATGGATTTGGGGTCGACGTCGGTGCGGTTCCACCAGCCACCGCCCAATGCCTGGAACAGCGCGGCGGTGTCGGCGTAGCGCGCGGACTGGGCACGCAGCCGGTTGATCACGGCCGTCTGGTAGGTCTGCTGCGCATTGAGCAAGATGAGGTAGTTCGCGCTGCCGAGCTGGTACTGCTGCTCGGCGAGCCTGAGGCTCGCGGCCGCGGTCTGCTCGGCGGCGACCTGGACACGCAAGGCATCGGCGTCGGTCTGCAGCGCGCGCAAGGCGTTGGCGACATCCTGGAAGGCCGACAGCACGGTGCCTTTGTACTGTGCCGCCGCCCGCTCATAGGCCGCGATTGCGGCCTTGCGCTGATGATCGAGCCTGGCGCCGTCGAGGATGGTCTGCGCGATGCCGAGCCCGATGCTCCATACACCCGAGCCCGGCACGACCAGCGAGCTGATGCCGCTCGACGCGAAGCCCAGCGCGCCGGTGATGGTGAATTGCGGCATCTGATTGGCCACGGCGACGCCGATGTCGGCGCTGGCGGCGTGGAGCTGCGCTTCCGCGGCGCGCACGTCGGGGCGTTGCTCGACGAGCTGGGACGGCAGACTCACGGGCAGCTCTTCGGGCAGCTTGAGCTTGGCGAGATTGAAGCTCTCGCCGCGATCCTGGTCGGGCGAGCGGCCGACCAGGCGCATGAGCTGGTTGCGCTGCACGGCAAGCTGCCTCTGCAGAGGCGGCAATGTCGCCTGGGTTTGGGTGAGGACGGCTTCCTGCGCCAGGACATCGGCGCGCGAGGCACCACCCAGGTCGAACTGGCGGCGCACGACGGTGAGCGAGTTCTGGACGATGCGGATGATGTCCTGCGTGGCGTCGGTCTGCGCCTGGAGCGATGCGAGGTTGATCGCCGCGACGACCACGTTGGCGGTGAGCGTGAGGTACGTCGCCTCGAGCTGGAAACGCTGGACTTCCGCCAGCGCTTCCGCGGATTCGACCTGGCGCCGCACACCGCCGAACACGTCGGGCGCGTAGGAAACGTTGAGCGAGCCTGCTGTGACGCCGAACATGGCGGCATCACCCGTCAGGCCCTGTGTGGCCGGGGAAGCGAGCTGCTGCTGACCAGAGGCGTTGGCGCCGAGCGTCGGGAAGAGGCTTGCCTGCTGGGCATAGAGAACCTCGCGCGCTTGGCGCAATGCAGCCTGGGCGGCATCGATGTCGGGATTGGCCCGCAGCGATTCCTTGATCAGGCTGTCGAGCTGGGGCGACTGGAAGAGCGTCCACCAGTCGCCGGGAATGTCCTTGGCGGGCACGAAGGTCTGCGCCGCACCGCCCGGCCCGGCGGCCGCGCTGATCTGCTGCACCAATGGCTCGGGCGTGTAGCGTGTCGAGGCCGGCTTGGCCGGCCGTTCGAAGTCGGGACCAGCGGTGCAGCCGATCATCACGCTGGTCGACAGTGCCGCGACCAAGGGGGTGCAGAGACGCATGCTCGCTCTCGCTCGGGCTAGGGCTGAGGACCGGCGGCCGCCAGTTCATCCGACGCTTGCGGCTTTTCTTCCTGCCTCACCTTTTCGCGGTCGCGGCCCAGCACGCGCTGCACCACGACGAAGAACACCGGCACCATCAGCAGCGCCAGCACGACGACGGCGATCATGCCACCCATGACGCCGGTGCCCAGCGCCTGCTGGCTCTTGCCGCCGGCGCCGGTCGCGATGGCCATCGGCAGCACGCCGCAGACGAAGGCGAAGCCCGTCATCAGGATCGGCCGGAAACGCAGCCGGCAGGCCTCCAGCGTCGCCTCGACGAGAGGCCTGCCGCGGGCACGCAGATCCTTGGCGAACTCGATGATCAGGATGGCGTCCTTGGCGGCGAGCCCGATGATGGTGATGAGGCCGACGGTGAAATAGACGTCGTTGGAGAGCCCGCGCAGGTTGGCCGCGATCACCGCGCCCGTCATGCCGAGCGGCACCGTCAGCAGCACGGCGATCGGAATCGTCCAGCTCTCATAGAGCGCGGCCAGGCAGAGGAAGACCACCAGGGCCGACAGCGCCAGCAGCAACGGCGCCTGCGAGCCCGAAAGCTTCTCCTGCAACGACTGGCCCGTCCACTCATAGCCGAAGCCGCGCGGAAGCTGGCCCGCGAGCTTCTCCATCTCGGCGATGGCATCGCCGCTGGTGTAGCCGGGCCTGGCCTCGCCGCTGATGCGGACGGAGGGATAGTAGTTGAAGCCCACGATCTGCGTCGGTCCCTTGGCCCATTCGACGGTGGCGAAGGACGAGAACGGCACGAGCTGTCCGTCGGCGTTCTTGACGTAGTAGGACAGCATGTCGTCGGCCCGCATGCGGCCCATCGCATCGCTCTGCACAATGACACGCTGCATGCGGCCGCGGTTGGGAAAGTCGTTGACGTAGCTGGAGCCGAGGTTGGTCGAGATCGTGTTGTTGATGTCCTCGAAGGTCACGCCAAAGGCCATGGCCTTCTCGCGATCGACCATCAGGTTGACCAGCGGGCCTTCGGGCAGGCCCTCGACATAGACATTCTGCAGCACGGGGCTGGCATTGGCCGCCTTGATCAGCTGGTCGCTCGCCGCCTTCAGCGCCGCATAACCCTTCTGGGCGCGGTCCTGCAGGCGGAAGCTGAAGCCGCTGGAGTTGCCGAGATTGTCGATCGGCGGCGGCTGCAGGGCCGAGATGTCGGCGTCGCGGATCGACGCCAGGTCGCGGTTGATGTCGGCGACGATGGCGGCGGCCGATTCGCTGGGGCCGCGCTCGGACCAGTCCTTCAGGGTGATGAAGGCTTGCGCGGTGTTCATCCCTTGGCCGAGGAAGCTGTAGCCGGTCAGGAAGGTCACGTCCTTGATGCCGGGCTTGCCGGCGAGATAGCGCTCAACGGCATCGACGGACGCCTGCGTGCGATTGAAGGAGGCGTCCGATGGCGTCTGCACGTCGGTGGTGATGAAGCCCTGGTCGTCGATCGGCAGGAAGCCGCCCGGCAGGCGCACCAGGGCCCAGCCCAGGCAGACCAGCAGCGCGGCATAGATCGCCATCAGCCGGCCGGTGCGCCTGAGCGACCAGCCGACCACGCCGGCGTAGCGATCGCGCACGGTCTCGAGGCTGCGATTGAACAGGCCGAACAGGCCGCGCCTGGCATGGCCACGGCCCGGCGGCACCGGCTTCAGCAGCGTCGCGCACAGCGCCGGTGTCAGCGACAGCGCCATCAAGGCCGAGAAGCCGACCGCGGCCACCATGGTCACCGAGAACTGGCGGTAGATGATCCCGACCGAGCCCGGAAAGAACGCCATGGGCAGGAACACCGCCATCAGCACCAGGGTGATGCCGACGATGGCGCCAGTGATCTGCGACATCGCCTTGCGGGTGGCCTCCTTGGGCGACAGCCCCTCCTCGGCCATGATGCGCTCGACGTTCTCGACAACGACGATGGCATCGTCGAACAGGATGCCGATCGCCAGCACCATGGCGAACAGCGTCAACATGTTGATCGAGTAACCGGCAGCCAGCAGCGTGGCGCAGGCGCCGAGCAGCGCCACCGGCACGACGATGGTCGGGATGATGGTGTAGCGGATGTTCTGCAGGAACAGGAACATCACGACGAACACCAGGACCACCGCCTCGATCAGGGTCATGACGACCTTCTGGATCGAGGCTTCCACCACCGGCGTGATGTTGTAGGGGATCTGGTAGGTGATGTTGGCCGGGAAGAAGCGCGACAGCTCCTTCATCTTGGCCTCAACGGCACTCGCCGTCGCCAGCGCGTTGCCGGTCGGCGACAGCAGCACCGACAGGCCCGCCGTCGGCTTGCCGTTAAGCCGCGTGGTGAACTGATAGCCCATGCCGCCGACCTCGACGCGCGCCACGTCGCGCAGGCGCACGCTCGAACCGTCGGGATTGGCGCGCAGCACGATGGCGCCGAACTCCTCGGGCGTGCCCAGCTGGCCCTTCACCAGCACCAGGGCGGCGACCTTCTGGCTGGCGCGACTGGGCTCGGCGCCGATGCTGCCCGAGGCGACCTGCGCGTTCTGGGCTGTAATGGCCTTGTTGACGTCGT
>DATGZZ010000336.1:0-4573 GCA_035296945.1 Reyranella sp. | reverse complement strand
TAGAACAATTGTAGAGATTGAGATCGTTCGACATCAAACAAATGTCCGCGTTCGTTTTGTGATCAAACATTGTACGCGTACTTGATCACGAACAGCACAGCGAGAATTCCGACAGCCGGGTGGATATCGCGATAGCGGCCGGTCGCAAGCTTGATCAAGGCATAGGAGATGAAGCCGAACGCAATCCCTTCCGCGATGGAGAATGTGAACGGCATGGCCAGCGCCGTGATGACCGCAGGCGCGGCTTCGGTGATGTCGTCCCATTCCACTTCGACCAGGCCGCGCGCCATCAGACAGGCGACGTAGAGCAGCGCGGGCGCCGTTGCGTAGGACGGAATGGACCCGGCGAGCGGTGACACGAACAGCGCCAGCAGGAAGAGGAGCCCGACCACGAACGCGGTGAGGCCGGTGCGGCCGCCGGCGTTGATGCCCGAGGCGCTCTCGATATAGCTCGTCGTCGTCGACGTTCCGACGGCGGCGCCGATCATGGCGGCGCCGCTGTCGGCCATGAGGGCGCCGTGCAGCCGCGGCACGGTACCGTCGGGCCGCATGAAGCCGCCGCGATGGGCGAGGGCGATCAGCGTCCCGGTGTTGTCGAACAGGTCGACGAACAGGAAGGCGAAGACCACTGTCACCAGGCCGACATTGAGGGCGCCAGCCAGGTCCATCTGCAGGAACACCGGGGCGATCGACGGCGGCACGTCGAAGATTCCGCCGAATTTCTGCCTGCCCAAGGCGATCGCCACGATCGTCACCGCCAGGATGCCGATGATGACCCCGCCCATGACGCGGCGATATTCGAGTGCCACGATCAGCACGAAGCCCAGTGTGGCCATGACCACGGGGAAGCTGTTGAGCTCGCCATGCGTCACCAGGGTCGCGGGATTTCCGATGACGACACCGGCGTTCTTCAGCGCGATCAGTGCCAGGAAGAGGCCGATGCCGGCGGCGATTGCCATTTTCAGAGACTTGGGAATGGCATTGACGATCCATTCGCGGATCGGCAGCACGCTGATGATGAAGAAGATGATGCCCGAGAGGAACACGCAGCCCAGGGCGACCTGCCAGCTGAACTGCATCTTGCCGACGACAACGAAGGCGAAGTAGGCGTTGAGCCCCATGCCGGGAGCGAGCGCGATCGGGTAGTTGGCCAGAAAGGCCATCAGGAAGCAGCCGATGGCGGCGGCCACGCAGGTCGCGGCGAACACCGCGCCGAACGGCATGCCCGCCGCCTTCAGGATGTCCGGATTGACGAAGATGATGTAGGCCATCGTCAGGAAGGTCGTGATCCCGGCCACGACCTCGGTCCGGACGTTGGTCTTGTTCTCGCTGAGCTTGAAGACCCGCTCGAGCATTGTTGTTCTCCCCCGATTGTCGCGTGAAGTGTGCGGGCATCCGCCTGTGCAAAGCTAGCGTGCGTCGCTCATGCTCCTCTTCGTCATGTTCCTCTCCCCCCCTTTGGGGGAGAGGCTAGGTGAGGGGGTGCAGCACGAAGATTGTCTGCTGCATCACCCCCCTCACCCAACCTCTCCCCCAAGGGGGAGAGGAGCATGAAAGGCCTGAAGCGTTGACAACGTGGATGGTCGGCCGGTTTGCCTTTAAAGGCCGCGTTTCCTACAGTCCGCGGCCACCTCGGCAGCCCAGCAAGGATCGAACCAGAATGCGGATGAGTCAGTACTTTCTGCCGACCATGAAGGAAAACCCGGCAGAGGCGCAGATCGTCTCGCACCGCCTGATGCTGCGCGCCGGCCTGGTCCGGCAGACCTCGGCTGGCATCTATGCCTGGCTGCCCCTGGGCTTCCGCGTGCTGAAGAACATCGAGCGCATCGTGCGCGAGGAGCAGGACCGCTCGGGCGCCCAGGAAGTGCTGATGCCGACCATCCAGTCGGCCGACCTGTGGCGCGAGAGCGGCCGCTACGACGCCTATGGCCCGGAGATGCTGCGCATAAAAGACCGTCACGACCGCGAGATGCTGTTCGGCCCGACCAACGAGGAGGTGATCACCGTGCTCTTCCGCGACGGCGTGAAGAGCTACCGCGACCTGCCCCGGAACCTCTATCACATCCAGTGGAAGTTCCGTGACGAGGTCCGCCCGCGCTTCGGCGTGATGCGCGGCCGCGAGTTCCTGATGAAGGACAACTACTCCTTCGACATCGACAAGAAGGGCGCCATCCACTCCTACAACAAGATGTTCGTGACCTACCTGCGCACCTTCGCGCGCATGGGCCTGAAGGCGATCCCGATGCGCGCCGAGACCGGGCCGATCGGCGGCGACCTCAGCCACGAGTTCATCGTGCTGGCCGACACCGGCGAGAGCGCCGTGTTCTGCCACAAGGGCCTGGTCGACAAGGACATCCTCAGCCGCAAGATCGACTACGACTCCGACCTGCAGCCGATCGTGAACGAGTGGACGTCGCTCTACGCCGCGACCGACGACATGCACGACAAGGCAGCCTTCGAGAAGATTCCCGAAGGCGAGCGACTTGCCGCGCGCGGCATCGAGGTCGGCCATATCTTCTACTTCGGCACCAGATATTCGACGCCCTTGAAGGCCGTCGTGGCCGGCCCGGGCGGCGAGCAGATCACGGTCGAGATGGGCTCCTACGGCATCGGCGTGTCGCGCCTGGTCGGCGGTATCATCGAGGCGAGCCATGACGAGGCGGGCATCGTCTGGCCGGAATCGGTGGCGCCTTTCAAGGTCGCGATCGTCAACCTCAAACCCGACGACGGCGCGGTCTCGGGCGCCTGCCAGAAGCTCTATGACGGCCTTGGCGCCAAGGGCATCGATGTCCTGCACGATGATCGCGACCTGCGGCCGGGCGCGAAGTTCGCCGACATGGACCTGATCGGCCTGCCCTGGCAGGTGATCGTCGGCCCCAAGGGCGTGTCGGCCGGCAAGGCCGAGGTCAAGGACCGCAAGACCGGCAAGCGCGAGGAAGTGCCGTTCGACCAGGTCGTCCAGCGCTTCGGCTAAGACATGGCCTTCGCCGCCGTCGAACGGCTCATCGCCTTCCGCTATCTGCGCGCCCGCCGCGAGGAGGGCTTCATCTCGGTGATCGCCGCCTTTTCGTTGATCGGCATCACCTTGGGCGTCGGCACGCTGATCGTCGTCATGTCGGTCATGAACGGCTTTCGCTTCGAGATGCTGCGCCAGATGTCGAGCATCAGCGGCCAGCTCGGCGTGCAGGGCAGCCGCGGCGGGCTCGACGCCACGCCCGAGCTTTTGGCCGACATGAAGAAGGTGCCCGGCGTGCTGAGCGCCACCCCGACGGCCGAGGGCCAGGTCATGGCCGTGGCCGGCGACAAGGTAAGGGGTGTGGTGCTGCGCGGCGTGCGGCCGGAAGACTTCAAGGCGCGGACGCCGCTCTCGGCCGCGATCGAGGGACCGCCCGAGCTGCGCGACCGCTATCGCAGCCTGTGCCGGGCCGAGGACGACAAGCCGATCGAGTGGGGGTCGCTGAAGGATTTCGGCAACGACTTCTCGGTCGTGATCGGCCGCCGCCTGGCCGACCTGCTGAAGTTGAAGGTGGGCGACAACCTGCAGCTCGTCTCGCCGGTCGAAGTCGCCACGCCGCTCGGCGTCATGCCGCGGGCGGTGCAGGCGCGGGTGGTGGCGGTCTTCTGCGCCGGCATGTACGACTACGATGCCAACTTCGTCTACGCGCCGCTGACCGAAGTCCAGCGCCTGCTCAATTTCGGCGACAAGGTCACCGGCATAGAGGTCTTCGTGGCCGATGACTCCTCGGTCGCCGCTGCGCGCCGGCAGCTTTCCCAGGTGGTCGGCATGCAAGGCTGGGTGTTCGACTGGTGGCAGGCCAATATCGGCTTCTTCGCCGCGATCCAGGGCCAGACCAACGTCATGTTCATCGTGCTGACCATGATCGTGCTGGTGGCGGCCTTCAATATCGTCTCGAGCCTGGTCATGCTGGTGCGCACCAAGACCGCCGACATCGCCATCCTGCGCACCATGGGGGCGACACGCGGCGCCATCATGCGGATCTTCCTGCTCGATGGAATGGCGATCGGCGGCTTCGGGACGCTGCTCGGCGTCGTGCTGGGTCTGGCCTTTGCGCGCAACATAGAGGCCATCCGCCAGTGGCTGCAGCGCGCCTTCGACATCGTCCTGTTCGACGAGACGCTCTACCTGCTGGCCGAGCTGCCCTCGCGCATCGAATGGGGCGAGATCGTCTTCATCGCCATCATGGCGCTGGTCTTCGCGCTGCTCGCCTCGCTCTATCCCGCGGCGCGCGCGGCACGGCTCGACCCGGTGGAGGGCCTGCACCGTGAGTAGTCCGGTCCGCGCCGTCGAACGCTGGCTGGCCTGGCGCTATCTTGCGACCCGCCAGCGCGAAGGCTTCGTCTCCTTCATCGCCATCTTCTCGCTGATCGGCGTGGCGCTCGGCGTGGCGACCCTGATCGTCGTGCTGTCGGTGATGGGCGGCTTTCGCGAGCAGCTTCTTGGCCGCATCATCGGGTTGAACGGCCACATCGTGATCACCGCTCGGGACGGCGGCATGGCGCAGGCCACGCCCGAGCTGCTGGCCAAGCTGAAGGCTTTTCCCGGCGTACGGGC
>DATGZZ010000335.1:0-4612 GCA_035296945.1 Reyranella sp. | reverse complement strand
CCTGGTCGACCGCGCGCTGACGCTGGCTTGAGCGCGCGCTGAGGAGGATTTGTAATGGCTGTCGAGATCAAGGTCCCCGCGCTGGGCGAATCGGTCACCGAGGCGACCGTCGCCAAGTGGCTGGTGAAGGCGGGCGACGCGGTCGCCATCGACCAGCCCCTGTGCGAGCTGGAGACTGACAAGGTCACCGTCGAAGTGAATGCCACGATGGCCGGCACCATGGTCGATCTTGCCGTCGAGGAAGGCGCCACCGTCCAAGTCGGCGGCGTGCTGTGTCACATCGAGGCCGGTGCGGCGGGCGGCGCGGGCACGGTTGCCGCGAAGCCTGCTGCTGCACCGGCCGCAGCTGCCCCGAAGCCCGCACCGGCGCCTGCGCCGAGCCCGGCACCTGTTGCCGCGCCTGCCGCGGCCAATGCCAACATCGCCGCCTCGGGTCCGGCCACCCGCAAATTGGTCGAGGAGACCGGCGTGGCGCCGTCGGCGATCCAGCCGACCGGCAAGGACGGCCGCGCCACCAAGGCCGACGTGATGGCCGCCCTCTCGTCGATCCCGGCGCCGACGGTGCCAGCGGCCAAGCCGGCGGTGCCGGCCGGCCCGCGCGCGCGCGCCGACCGCGAGGAGCGCGTGCGCATGACGCGGCTGCGCCGCACCATCGCCAACCGCCTCAAGGAAGCGCAGAACACGGCGGCCATGCTCACCACCTTCAACGAGGTGGACATGACCAACGTGATGGCGTTGCGCGAGCGGCTGAAGGAGGATTTCGAGAAGAAGCACGGCGCGCGGCTGGGCTTCATGTCGTTCTTCGTCAAGGCCTGCATCGCGGGCCTCAAGGAGCTGCCCGCGGTCAATGCCGAGATCGAAGGCGACGACCTCGTCTACAAGAACTACTACGACATCGGTGTCGCCGTCGGCACGCCGCAGGGGCTGGTCGTGCCCGTCGTGCGCGATGCCGACACCAAGTCGTTCGGCGACATCGAGAAGACGATCGGCGAGCTCGGCCGCAAGGCGCGCGATGGCAAGCTGTCGATCGCCGACCTGACCGGCGGCACCTTCACCATCTCCAACGGCGGCGTCTACGGTTCGCTGATGTCGACGCCGATCCTCAATCCGCCGCAGTCGGCGATCCTCGGCATGCACAAGATCCAGCAGCGACCCATGGTGGTGGGCGGCGAGGTCAAGGTGCGGCCAATGATGTACCTCGCCGTGTCATACGATCACCGCATCATCGACGGCCGCGAGGCGGTGCTGTTCCTGGTGCGGGTGAAGGAATGCATCGAGGAGCCGGAACGCCTCCTGCTGGGCGTGTGAAGGACGCACCATGTCGCCACGACAAGACTGTCATCCCGAGCGCAGCGAGGGACCTTTCGCGGCGCGTGATCAAGGGTCCCTCGCTTCGCTCGGGATGACAGTGTTGTTGCGGCGGGTGGAGTAGCGTCATGGCAAACGAACCCTTCGATCTCATCGTGATCGGCGCCGGACCGGGCGGCTATGTGGCGGCGATCCGCGCCGCCCAGCTCGGCATGAAGGTGGCCATGGTCGAGAAGCGGCCGACCTTCGGTGGCACCTGCCTCAATGTCGGCTGCATCCCCTCCAAGGCATTGCTGCAGTCCTCGCACCTGTTCGAGGAAGCGGGCCACGATCTTGGCGAGCATGGCATCGTGCTGGGGCCGCCCAAGCTCGATTTCGCCCAGCTCATGAAGCGCAAGGGCGAGGTGGTGGATGCCACCACCAAGGGCGTCGCCTTCCTGTTCCGCAAGAACAAGATCACCTCGTTCCAGGGCACCGGCCGCATCGACAAGGCGGGCGCGGTGTCGGTGCTGGGCGACGACGGCGCGGTCAAGGATACGCTCACCACCAGGAACATCCTGATCGCCTCCGGCTCGGAAGTGACGCCGCTGCCCGGTGTGGTGGTCGACGAGAAGAAGATCGTGTCGTCGACCGGCGCGCTCGAGCTTGCCGAGGTGCCCAGGCACCTGGTCGTGGTCGGCGCCGGCATCATCGGCCTCGAGCTGGGCTCGGTGTGGCGCAGGCTCGGCGCGGAGGTGACGGTGATCGAGTTCCTCGACCGCATCACGCCCGGCGTCGACGACGAGGTCACCAAGCACTTCCAGCGCGCGCTTGCCAAGCAAGGCCTGACGTTCAAGCTTGGGTCGAAGGTGACCAAGGCCGATGCGTCCGGGCAGGGCGTGGCGCTGACGGTCGAGCCGGCCAAGGGTGGTGCCGCCGAGACCGTGCAGGCCGATATCGTGCTGGTCTGCATCGGCCGGCGGCCGTTCGTTGAAGGGCTCGGCCTCGACAAGGCGGGCGTGAAGCTCAGCGAACGCGGCCGCATCGCGGTCGATGCGCATTTCCAGACCTCCGTGCCGGGCATCTACGCCATCGGCGACGTGATCGACGGCCCGATGCTGGCGCACAAGGCGAGCGAGGACGGGGTCGCCTGCGTCGAGACCATCGCGGGCCAAAAGGGCCATGTGAACTGGGATCTCGTGCCCTCGATCATCTATACCCAGCCCGAGGTGGCGTGGGTCGGCAAGACCGAGGAACAACTCAAGGCAGCCGGCGTTGCCTACAAGATCGGCAAGTACCCGTTCACCGCCGATCCACGCAGCCGCGCCAACGGTGCGACGGAGGGGTTCGTGAAGGTCCTGGCCGACAAGGCGACCGACAAGGTCTTGGGCGTCCACATCATCGGTGCCGAGGCGGGCACCATGATCGCCGAAGCCGGTCTCGCCATGGAGTTCTCGGCCTCGGCCGAGGATATCGGCCGCGTCTGCCACGCCCATCCCACGGTCAACGAGGCGATGAAGGAAGCGGCGCTGGCGGCGTGGGAGAAGCCGATTCATCTTTAGGTACGGCGCCTCAACTCCTCCCCCGTCACACGGGGAGGGTAGGGAGGGGGCAGGCCGCAGGCCGGATGGTCGGCTAGTTTCGGATCATGATGATCTCTTCCCGCGAGAGATCGTCTTTGAGGTTGTCCCCCTCCTGTATCCTCCCCCCGTAAGACGGGGGAGGAGATGAGGAAGAGTTGATGCGCAAGCCCTTGATGGCCATCGCGATCGTCGCCTGCCTGATCATGTCGGTGGTCGGCGGGTTGCTGCCGATCCTGCAGGGCTGGATCTTCTTTGTGATCGCCCTCTATCTGCTGGCGACCGAGTTCGAGAGCGGCCGCCTGTGGGTCAAGGCCGCGCGCCGCCGCTGGCCCTGGCTCAACCGCTGGATCGAGCGGGCGCGCGACCATCGCTGGGCGCCAAGCCATCTCAAGGAATTCGAGGATCTCACCGATCCGAAGCGGTGACGCTGGGAGTGCGGGCCAGAGGCCCGCGCTCCCATCACGGCAGCGCCGCCACCGCCCGCGCCAGCAGGTCGCGGAACCAGGCGCGGCCGCGGCGGCCGTTGGTGGCGAGGCTCCAATAGGCATCGATGTGAAGCTGCTTGCCCGGATAGGCGATCTCGACGATGCGCAATCGCTCGGCACGGGCGAGGGCCCGGGCCACCTTGCGCGGTACCAGGGCGACGCAGTCGGACTGGGCGACAATTGCGCCCAGCACCAGGAAGTTGGGAACGGTGCAGACCGGCGCGACCTCGAGCGGCGAGGTGGGCTGGATCTGGATCTGAACGTCCTGCGGCACGTGCAGGCCGCGGCGGAAGGCGACGTAACGCATCGCCTGGAACTGCGCGGGGGTCAGCCGCGCCGGGACCGCGCGATTGGCGGCGGAGGCGACGCACACCATCTCGTCGCGCCACAACGGCAGCGAGCCCGAGCGCTTGCCCAGGGTCTGGCCGAAGGCGCGAGGCCCGATCATGAAGTCGACCAGCGCAAGGTCCTCGGCATTGCGCGTGGGGAGCCAGGTGAACTCCAGCACGACATGCGGTGCCTCGCGGGCGCAGATGCCGGTCAGCACGGGCGCCAGGAGCTGGGCGACATAGTCGGCGGTGTTGATCACCAGATGCACCGCTTCGGTCGCCGGATCGAACGGGCCGGCAGGCTTCAGCAGCAGGTCGAGCTCGGTGAGCGTGCGGGCGAGCGGCCCGGCCAGTGTCTCGGCCCGGTCGGTGAGGTGCGCCGTGCGGCCGGAAGATACAAGGAGCTGATCGTCCAGGGCGCCGCGCAACTGCCGCAATGCCCGGCTCACCGCCGGCTGCGTCATGTTGAAGGACTGCGCCGTGCGCGTGACGCTCTTGGTGCGCAGCAGTTCATGCAGCACCGGCAAGAGGTCGAGGTTGACCTTGCGCAGCCGGGCCGCGAGCTCGCGCTCGCCCGTCGCCCGCTGGGTGGTCGCTTCCGTCATCGCTGCCATCGGCGCGCTCCATAACGGCTGGTTATGCCTCCTATGCTCGCTTTGATCGTTTCGTTATGTCAACGGCCTGACTAGGGTCGATCTGCTGACGCCGAACGGGAGGCGCGACATGTCGTCGATGCGAACGGGGGCCGACTACCGGGAGAGCCTGCGCGACGGGCGGCGCGTCTTTGTCCTGGGCGAGGGCCTGGTCGAGGATGTGACGACACATCCGGCGACGCAGGCGATGGTCGAGGAATACGTCGCCTGGTACGACCGGCACTTCGAGCCTGAATGGCAGGACACCCTGCTCACGCCGCCGGACAAGGACGGCA
>DATGZZ010000334.1:0-3313 GCA_035296945.1 Reyranella sp. | reverse complement strand
CAGCGCCAGGCAGGCCTCGCGCCAGGCCTATTTCGGCGACGAGCACGGCTGGCTGGCGACACCTGTGCTGAGCCGCGCCGACCTTGCCGGCGGCCGCGCCGGTCCGCTGATCGTCGAGGAATATGATTCAACCTGCGTCGTGCCGCCGGGCGCCCATGCCGAGCGCGACGGCGCCGGCAACATCGTGATCACCATCGGCGGCTAGAGCATGATGGGTCCGGCTGGAATCAGCCGGACCCATCATGCCTCCTGCAACACGCAACTCCGGTGCGCGCGAATGCGATGAGATGGAACCGCATGCGGTTCCATCTCATCGCATTCCGCTCTAGTCGCTCTGCGGTTGGGCTGAAGAGCCCATCCGTCCGGCGGGACGCAGCCGGACGGGATGACCGGCTCCCGTGCAAGAGCGGTCTGGCTATAGTCGGATGAACGATGCATAGAGCGACAGACGCTCGTACCCTACTGAAAACCGCCGTGCTTGTCAATAACTGCAGTTCACATCGGCATCGCAACCCGCCGAGGCCAGGGGTTCTTTTATTGCGACTTTTGGCGCTCCAGGAGGGGCCATATCTGGGGGCCGCCGCAGCCGAAATACCATGTCTTGCGTCGCTCGACCAACGTGCAGGCAATGCTGTCAGCGTCGGATCGAGGCCGACATCAACCGTCAAAACCTCTGTGACGAGCCACTAGCTCGCCGCCATCTGCGGCAGGAACAATGCGATCTGCGGCCAGATCGCCAGGATCAGCAGCATGAGCAGCATGGTGATGACGAAGGGCGACGCGCCGATGATGACGTCGTCGATCCGGCCGCGCTTGCGCAAGCCCTGCACGACGTAGAGGTTGATGCCGACCGGCGGCGTGATCATCGCCAGCTCCATCAGGATGATGATCATGATGCCGAACCACACCGGATCGTAGCCAGCCTTGATCATGATCGGGGCGATGATCGGCACCGTCGCCACCATCATCGACAGCGTCTCCATGAACATGCCGAGGATGAAATAGAAGATCACGACGACGATGAGGAGCTGGACCTTGCTCAGGCCGAGGCTGGTGATGAAGCGGTTGACCTGCCCGGTGAGGCCGATCGAAGTGATCACGAAATTGAGGAAATAGGCGGCGAGCAGGATCGCCATGATCATTGCCGTGGTGCGCATCGTGCCCTCGAAGGCATTCAGGAGCGTGCGCACGGTGAGCCGGCGGTTCCAGGCGGCGATCCCGACGGCGGCGATCACGCCCAGCGCCGCGGACTCCGTCGCCGTCGCCCAGCCGGCGTAGATCGAGCCGATCACGGCGAGGAAGATGATCAGCGGCGGCAGCAGGTCGGGCAGCGCCGCGATGCGCTGCGACCAGTTCGTCACCGTCGGCGTCCCTCCCAGGCTCGGCCGGATGAGGCAGATCGCCAGCACCGTCAGGCTGAACAGCGCCGCCAGGACAACACCGGGGATGAAGCCCGCGAGATAGAGCTTGGGGATCGACGTGTCGGTGAGCACGCCATAGACGATCATGTTGATCGAGGGCGGGATCAGGATGCCGAGCGTGCCGCCGGCGGCGATCGTGCCCAGGAACAGGCGCTCGGAGTAGCCGCGCTTCTCGACCTCGCCCAGGGCGACGGTGCCGATCGTCGCGGCCGTCGCCACGCTCGACCCGGACGTCGCCGCGAACATGGCGCAGGCTGCTATGTTGGAGTGCATCAGCCCTCCCGGCAGCCACGGCACCCACAGCACCAGCGCATTGTACATGCGCTCGGCCATGCCGGAGCGCAGCAGGATCTCGCCCAGCAGCACGAAGAACGGGATGGCGACCAGCAGGAAGTTGTTCGACGTGCCCCAGGCGATCTCGCCCATGGCCAGCGACAGCGGCAGCTTGGAATAGATGCTCGACAGGGACAGGCCGAGGATGCCGAGGCCGGCGGCGACCGGCACGGCCAGCGCGAGCAGGCCGATCAGGATGGCGAGCGTGACGATCAGCATGTCAGCCGTTGCCCTCTCGCTCCTGGCGATCCTTGAGGTCGCGGATTTCGTCCTCGACCTCCTCTTCGGCCGATCGCGTGCTGATCAGGCGCGCCGCGCCGCGCAGATCGCCCGAGGCCATGATCCTGATCGCGTCGACCAGCAGGATTGCACCGATCGCCACGAAGGCCGCCAACCCGGCGATCCACAGCACCTGCGGGATCACGGTCGGCGTTTCGAGCGCGGACTGGCTGCGCGAGCCGGACGTCCAGGACTGCGACACGACACCCAGGCCATGCCACGCCGTCATCGCGAAGAAGCTGACGAGCAGGACCAGGGCGGTCAGGTCGAGCGCGAGCCGCAGCTTCTGGGGGAACAGCACGTAGAGCGAATCGATGCGGATATGGGCGCGGTCGAGCAAGGCTGCGCCCAGGCCCCAGGTCGTGCCGATGGCGAGCGCGTAGCCTGCCAGCTCATCGGCGCCGCCGATCGAGCGCGCCAGGAACTTGCGCATCAGCACGTCGACGCCGATCAGCACGGCGGCGAGCAGGACGAGCGCGCCGCCGAACCACAGGCCCCACTGGGCGAAGCGACGCACGCCGCTCATTGGAGGGCTTTCGTGTCTATGGCGTCGGCGCCTTCAACCCGAGCGCCTGGCCGACCGCCGCGTTCCACTCCTTGGCGCATTCGACGCCGCAGCGCTTGGCCCAGCCGGCCAGCACGGCGCCCTCGACCAGCTTCTTGTGCGTCTCGGCCTCCTCGGGCTTGACCGGCACGATCGTCATCTTGGCGAGCTTGCCCATGGTGCAGGGTTGCTTGCCGGTGTTGCAGTTGTCGGCTTCACCGGTGGTCGTCTTGATGGTCGCCCACATCTTGTCTTCATAAGCCTTGAACTGGTCAAGCAGGAAGGCCTGCGTCTTGGGATCGAGCCGCTTCCAGCTGTCGAGGTTGACCGCCAGCACGTTGATGCTCCAGCCGAGCGACATCGGGTAGATCGACTTGGTGACCTCGCCCCAGCCAGCGGTATTACCCGACAGGCTGCCCGTGACCGCACAATCGACCACACCGTTGTTCAGCGCCGGCACCACTTCGGCGAAGGCCATGCTGACGGCCGTGCCGCCGACGCCGCCCAGGAAGTCGCGCATGGTATTGTTGAACACGCGGACCTTCTTGCCCTTGAAGCCGTCAAGTCCGCTGACCACGTCCCGGCACCAGAACACCTGCGGGGTGTTGCCGCCGAAGGCGAGCAGCTTGGCGTTCCAATTCTTCTGCATCTGCCTGTCGATCACGTCGCGGTAGGCGGTGCACGCGGCCCGCGCCCTGTCTGGATCGAGGGTGAGGCCCGCAAGGTCGCAGGCCTC
>DATGZZ010000333.1:0-4201 GCA_035296945.1 Reyranella sp. | reverse complement strand
TGGGCGGCGGTGTCATCGGTCTTGCCATCGTGACGGCGTCGGGCCTTGCCATCGGCGGCAGCATCGTCGCCGTCGCCTTCTGGCTCAGGATGCGCCGCAAGCTTGGAGGTTCACAATGACGGCTTCTCCTCTGCGTCTTGCCGGCCACATCGAGTTGCCGGCGCATCAAGGCAAGGGCGGCTTCGACCACGCCGCCGTCCATGCCGCGAGCGGCCATGTCTACGTGGCGCACACCGCGAACGACGCGATCGACGTCTTCGATCCGGCAAGCCGCCGCTATCTCTATTCGGTACCCGGCTTGCCCGGTGTCGCCGGTGCGCTGGTGAGCGAGGAGGCGCAGCTCATCTTCTCGTCCAACCGCGCAGCCGACACGATCGGCATCTTCGCGCCGGGGCCGAACCCCACGGTGCGCAAGGTCGACGTCGGCGTGCGGCCCAATGGCCTGGCCTACGATCATCGACGACAGCTGGTCCTGGCCGCGAATGTCGGCGATCCGGCGGTGCCGGGCTCCCATACGCTGTCGATGATCGATCTCGCGAAGAGCGGACGGCGGACGGAGATTGCCGTGCGCGGCCGCACGCGCTGGGCCGTCTATGCCGCCGAGGAAGACCTGTTCTTCGTGAACATCATGGAGCCGTCGGAGATCGTGGTCGTCGATCCGCGGCAGCCCGGCCGGATCGCCCGCACCATCGCCGTGCCGCACGCCGGTGCGCACGGCCTCGACTACGACCCTGCCACCGGCCGCCTGTTCTGCGCCTGCGATGCCGGCGTGCTGGTCACGCTCGCCGCCGCCTCGGGCAAGGTGTTGGACGAGAAGCCGCTGAGCGGCGTCCCCGACGTCGTGTTCTTCAACCGCCAGCGCCAGCAGCTTTATGTCGCCGTGGGCGACCCGGGCGTGATCGATGTCTTCTCGACGGCATCGATGGCCAGGCTCGCGACGGTCGAGACCGAGCCGGGCGCCCATACCACCGCACTGTCGCCGGCCGGCGACTGGCTTTGCGCCTTCCTGCCGCGCAGCCATCGCGCCGCCATCTTCGAGACCTGAGGAGAGCACCATGGCCGACGTCGTCCTGCACGGCTTCCACCGCAGCACCTACGTCAGCATCGCCAAGCTGGTGCTGACGGCGAAGGGTGTGCCCTTCCTGTTCCACGATACCGAGCAGGCAATGGGCACAACGAACGGCTGGACGCTTCATCCCTTCGACCGCGTGCCCGTGCTGACGCACGACGGCTTCACGGTCTTCGAGACCGCGGCCATCGCGGCCTATGTCGACGAGGCCTTTTTCGGCCCCGCCCTGTCGCCCGCCGGCCCGCGCGAGCGGGCGCGCATGAACCGGTGGATCAGCTCGGTCAACAGCTACTACTACCCCTGGATCGTCTATCACCTCGTGCACGAGCGCGTGGTGTTCGGCGAGCTCGGCATCGCCGCCGACGAGGCCGTCGTGGCGGCGTCATTGCCGCACATCGACCGCGGCCTGGAGGTTCTGGAGAAAGTGCTGGGCAGCGGCACGGCGTTCCTCGCCGGCGACCGGGTGAGCCTGGCCGACTACTTCATGCTGCCCTCGCTGGTGGCGCTCGGCATGGCCGACGAGGGCCGAGCCGCCTTGTCGCGGGCGCCAGCGGTCCTCGCCTGGATCGCGCGCATGGCCGTGCTGCCCGCGGTGGTCTCCGTCGGCGCCGGCATGCCGCCGCGCCAGCCGATCGAGCATGCGCGGCGCTGGGCGACCGAGCATCGGCCGGCGGTGAGGGCGATATGAGCGACCCCGGCCTGCTCGTCCTCTCACGTGCCGACATCATTCGCCTGATGGCCTACGACGACTATGTCGCCGCCGTGGAGGCGGCGTTCGTTGCCGCGGCAAAGGGTGACGCGGTCGCCCCACCGGCGGCGGCCCTTCACGTTCCCGGCGGGTCGTTCCACGCCAAGGGCGCCGCCCTGCTGGGGAAGGGCGCTGTTACCGCCATCAAGATCAACGGCAACTTTCCCGGCAATCCCGCGGCCAACGGGCTGCCGACCGTGCAGGGCGTCATCTACCTCGCCGACGCCGTGAACGGCCGGCCGCTCGCCGTGATGGACTCGATCGAGGTGACGATCAACCGTACCGCTGCTGCCACCACGCTGGCGGCGCGCCATCTCGCGCGGTCCGACTCCCGGATTGCCACGGTATGCGGCGCCGGTGTGCAGGGGCGCATCCAGCTCGTCGCTATCGCGGCTGCCGCCCCGCTGGAGCGGATCAACGTCTGGGATGCCAGGCCCGAGATGGCCGAGCGCCTGGCGCGCGAGATGTCGGCGACCCTCAAGCTCGATATCCGCGCCGTCGCCGATCTGTCGATGGTCCGCCAAAGCGACATCGTCGTCACCTGCACCTCGGCGCGCCAGGCATTCCTGACCCGAGAGCTCGTGAGGCCCGGCACCTTCATTGCTGCTGTCGGCGCCGACAATTCCGACAAGCAGGAGATAGAGCCTGCGCTCTATGCGGCAAGCCTTGCGGTCGTCGATTCGCTCGAACAGGCCGCCGAAATCGGCGACCTGCACCATGCGCTTGCGGCCGGCGCCGTCACGACCGACCACGTCCATGCCACGCTGGGCGAGATCCTGGCCGGCGCCAAATCGGGCCGCCAGGACTCCGACGCCATCACCTTGTTCGACAGCACCGGCATGGGCCTGCAGGACGTTGCCGCCGCTGCTGCTATCTACCGGCGCGCGGTCGCCCGCGGTGCAGGCACGCGCCTTTCCCTGAATTGAAGGAGACCCGTCATGACCCGACCATTGAAGCGCGACGACCTCGTCCACTGTGCAGCCGACATCACGGTCCGGCTGCACGATCGCGACGACTACATCGTCCGCAGCCACGAATTCATCAATCAAGCAAGACCGCGCGACAGCGGCGGCCTGATCGCGATGCTGAGGACATGGCGTCGCCGCTACGTCACGCGGCGGCAGCTCGGCCTGCTCGACGCCCGTGGCCTTGCCGACATCGGCATCGACGCAAGGGCGCGCGATCGCGAGATCACCAAGCCTTTCTGGCAATTGTGAAGGAGACCACCATGCAGTATCGCCTTGCTCCCCTGTTCTGCCGGCCGTGGGCCCTGAACGGCATCACGCCGCGGCTGATCGAAAGCCACTACGAGACCAACTATGGCGGCGCGGTGCGCCAGCTCAACCTGCTTACTGAGGAACTGGAAGCGCTCGATCCATCGACGGCAGCGGCCGAAAGCGTGAGCCGCCTGAAGCGCGACCAGTCGGCCGCGCTCAACTCGACTCTTCTGCATGAGCTCTACTTCGCGAGCCTGGGCGGCGACGGTCGCGCCGTGCCGGAGGCCATGGCCATCGCACTCACCCGCGACTTCGGCTCGGTCGACCGTTGGCGGCGCGAGTTCGTGGCGCTCGCCGAGGCGCTTGCCGGCGGCTCGGGCTGGGTGCTGTTGACCTGGGTGCCGCGCGACGGTCGGCTGATCAACCAGAGCGCGGCCGATCACGGCCAGAGCATCGCCGGCGGCATCCCGATCCTGGCGCTCGACATGTACGAGCATGCCTATCACATCGACTTCGGCAGCAACGCCAAGGCCTACGTCGCGGCCTTCATGCGCAACATCGCCTGGAGCGAGGTGCAGGGCCGCTACGAGGACGCGGTCAAGGTGGCGCCGCCCCGGCCGCTCGAGCAGAAGGAGTTCGCCGACGTGCCGGCGATCAGGGTCGAGGAGGTGCGGGCCATGATCGACAGCGGCACGCCGGTGCAGATCATCGACGCCCGGCCGCGCCACTATACGACGCGCTCGCAGGAGATCATGGAAGGCGCCGTGTGGCGCGATCCCGAGCGGCTCGACGACTGGATCGGCGAAATCTCCAAGGAGCAGCCGGTCATCACCTATTGCGTCTATGGCTTCCATATCGGCTGCCAGATGGCGATTGAGCTACGCAAGGCCGGTTACGACGCGCGCTACATGGCGGGCGGCCACTATGCGTGGAAGGCGGCGGGCGGGAAGGTGCGGTTGTTGGAGGAATGACGGGCGGGAGCTTTCGCCTGCATGGTGGCGCCTGCATGGTGGCTTGATGCGTCTCTTCCCTCCGACGGCGGATGCCAATGCCAAGCGACTGGTCGCAGCGCGTGGCCTGCGCGCGCTGGCCGACGGCTATGTCAGCATCCTGTTGCCGGCTTACCTGCTGGCGCTCGGGCTCGATTCCTTCGAGGTCGGCGTGCTG
>DATGZZ010000332.1:0-4649 GCA_035296945.1 Reyranella sp. | reverse complement strand
GCCGTTTGGCCGGGATGCAACAGTACCTGCACCCTCCCCTGGAACACCTCCATTTCCCCAACGAAAGTGCGTCCTATCGGCAGGCGCGCAACGCCTTGCTGGAAGAGGAGATGGAGCTGCGCCGACACATCGAGCGTGTCGCGCAGCAACGCCGAGCGCTGCCCAAGGGCGGCGAGGTCCCCGAAAACTATGTCTTCGAGGGTCGGCGCCCGAGCGGTAGATCCGGGCGCATCAAGCTCTCGGAGCTGTTCGCGCCGGGCAAGGACACGCTTGCGATCTACAGCTTCATGTTCGGGCCGGAGCGCGCCGAGCCATGCTCCGGCTGCACGCACTTCCTCGACGCATTGGATGGCGCCGCATTGCATGCTGCCCAGCGCATCAACTTCGTCGTCGTCGCGAAGTCGCCGTTGAAGCGCCTGCTCGACTTGGCCAAGCAGCGTGGCTGGCGGCACCTGCGCCTGCTGTCGACGGCCGGCAATACTTACGACCGCGACTACTACGGCGATTCGACGGCCCTCTCGGAAGCCATGCGCGACCAGCAGGAGTTCAAGCCCGGCGAAGAGTGGGACATGCCCATCCTGAACGTGTTCCGGCGGGAGGAGGACGGGACAATCCGTCACTTCTGGGCGTCGGAGCTCTTGTACGTGCCGGCCGAGCCCGGCCAGGAGTATCGCCACAACGACCTCCTCGACCCGTTATGGAACATGCTCGACGTCACGCCGGAGGGCCGCGGCGACTTCCAGCCGAAGATCCACTATTGATCGGTGTGCCGGAACGCTACTCGAGCTCTAACGAAAGCCGAGCGGCACGACGCTGATCGAATTGCGCGGACTGCCTTCGATGATGCGGTCGGTATAGACGAGATAGACCAGGGCGCGGCGCTTGGCGTCCCAGAAGCGCGTCACCTGGGTAGACTTGAAGATCAGCGAGGCGCGCTCGCTGAACACCTCATGCGGACTCTTGAGCTGCGCCAGCCTGGCCTCGTCGACCGGGCCGACCTGACGACAGGCGATCGAGGCCTCGCCGGGGTCCTCGGCCAGCCCGATGGCGCCTTTGATGCCTCCGGTGCGGGCATGCGACATGTAGCAGGTGATGCCCGGCACGTCGGGATCGTCGAAGGCCTCGATGACGATCTTGTCGTTCGGACCCAGCCATTTGAAGCGGTAGCCGACCGAGCCGATCTCCTCGGCCAAGGCCGGCAGCGACAGCAACGACAGAAGCGTGGCGAGAACGGTACGGCGCATGATCGGCTGCTCCTTGCTGGAGTCAGGCGGCGCGCAACCCTTCCTTCGGGACCTCGCCGCCCGCTTCCTTCACCGCTTCACGATACTCCTTTTCGGAGCTGAAGGGCGCGACCTTGGGATAGTCCTTCTTCTTGCCGGGCCGGATGTTGCCGGTCGAGGGCTCGACGATCAGCAGCTCGCCGCTGCGGCCGAGCAGCGGGATTTCGCGCTTCCAGCGCGAATAGACACGGCGCGCCGACGCGGAGAAGTCGACGTAGGTCGTGAACTCGCTGTGGTCCTTGACGAACAGTGCCTCGTACGTGGCGATGAACTGCTCGACGAAGGCGCGATCGACGATTTCCAGGTTGGACATCATCCAGCAGCGATCCTCGAACACCCAGTAGGTGCCGATGCCGACGAAGTCCTTCTGCCGTGTCAGATAGGGATAGAACGGGAAGCCGCGGCAGGCGATGGTGCGGTTGTCGCGCTCGCAGTGCCGCGCGCCCTTGCAATGGATGGCCATGCAGTCGCTGGTGAGCTCGGCCACGATCTGCTTGGTGGCGTAGTCGTAGGGCTTGAACTTCGACCACAGGTCGGTGCGGGTCTTCAGCAGGTCGAACTCGACCTTGTGCACCACGGGCACCGCGTTCTGCGTCGAGCAGCACACCGGCTCGCCGCCATTGAGGGGCGCGC
Source organism: Reyranella sp. (assembly GCA_035296945.1). Lineage (GTDB taxonomy): Bacteria > Pseudomonadota > Alphaproteobacteria > Reyranellales > Reyranellaceae > Reyranella. The sequence goes on along the minus strand of DATGZZ010000332.1, from coordinate 2,733 downwards.
ACTTGCGGCCGCAATCGAAGCGCGACACCGGAGCGGTGAAGCCCTCATAGAGGGTGGCGAAATCCTGTGGCTTGATGGTTGCCTTGGGCATGCCACGCGGTGTTACTCGAATTGATTATGAAAGAACAGTTAAGGAATTGTGGCGGCGCTGGCCAGGGCCTGTCTACGGGTGAGGCAACACCTGCCAGACCACGGTCTCGCGCATGCCGCGATTCTCGAGCTGCAGGGACGTCGGAATCTCATAGCGGGCGCGCTCCGACAGGCCTTGGGCGCTGAAATAGTTGCGCCCCGGATCGCCGAGCAGCACCAGGCGGCCCAGGCGCGCGTGGCCGCGCAGCCAGGCCAGGGCACGCGCCGACATGTCGCGCTCGTAGCAGACGTCACCCGCGATCACCACGTCCGCGGCAGGGGCTCCATCGGGTCCGGCCAGCCAGTCGTCGATGCTGATCGCGAACGACAGCCCGTTGGCCTTGGCGTTCAGTTGGGCGGCGACCAGCGACAGGGCGTCGACGTCGTTGGCGAGCACGGAGGCAGCACCCGCGCGCGCCGCCGCCATCGAGGAGACGCCTGAGCCCGCGGCAAAGTCGATCACGCGCTTGCCGCGCACCTGCTCGGGATTGTCCAGAAGATAGCGCGCGATCGCCTGGCCGCCCGGCCAGCAGAAGGCCCAGTAGGGCGGATCGATGTTCTGCTCCTCCAGCCACGCCTCGGTCGCCTGCCAGATCGGCACGTATTCGCTGGCGAGCCACAGCTTGAACTCCGGCACCATGGCCGGCGCCTCGAGCGCGGTGTTGGCGCGGATGAAGCCTTCCGGGTCGGCGGGGAGGCGGGACATGCGATTAGCTGTCATCCCGAGCGCAGCGAGGGACCTTTCCTCGATGTCGCCAAAGGTCCCTCGCTGCGCTCGGGATGACAGTAGTGTCGTGTCGGGCGAGGTGCCATCTCATGCCAAATGCCCCGCGATGACGGCCACGGTCAGCAATATGCCGACTCCGGCATTGGCCTTGAACTTGGCCAGGCAGTCGGCCGGGTCGTGCGGCTTCAAAAGCGCGATCTGCCAGCCGAAGTGGAGCGCGATCACCAGCACGAAGCCGAAGTAGTAGGGGCCGAGGCTGGCAAGATAGCCTGCGAGCACCCAGGCCAGCACGGCCAGCACCGCGAACAGGCTGAGCCAGCGCCGCGGTGCGGCGGCGAAGCGGCGGGCCGTCGAGCGCACGCCGATGATGGCGTCGTCGCGCTGGTCCTGCATGGCGTAGATCGTGTCGTAGATCAGGGTCCAGGCGACGCCGCCGACATAGAGCGCGACGGCGCCCCAGGAGAGCGTGCCGGTCACCGCGGCATAACCCACGAGCGCGCCCCAGTTGAAGGCCAGTCCCAGCACCATCTGCGGCCAGTAGGTGAAGCGCTTCATCGTCGGATAGACGGCGACCAGGACCAGCGACAGCAGCGCCACGCCACCAGCGAACTTGTTGAGCTTGAACAGGACCGCCGCGCCGACGGCCGCCTGCAGCACCATCCAGATCAGCGCGTTGCGCAGCTTGACCTCGCCCGCCGGCAGCGGCCGGCTGCGGGTACGCTCGACCTGGGCGTCGACCTTGCGGTCGACAATGTCGTTCCAGGTGCAGCCCGCGCCGCGCATGGCAAGCGCGCCCAGCGCCAACAGGGCCATCCAGCCGATCAGCCGACCCCACTCCGGCGCGGCACCCAGCGCCGCCGACCACCAGCAGGGAAACATCAGCAGCCAGATGCCGATCGGCCGGTCCCAGCGCGCCAGCCGGCCGTAGGGCCGCGCCCAAGGCGGCAGATAGCGCAGCGACCAGTGCTGTTGGTTGATGTCGGTGAAGCCGGTTGTCCGCTCGGCGGTCATGGCGGCATCATGCAGCCATGACCGGCCAAACTCCATGAGCCTCTCACGCCTGTTCGTCGACCAGGACCTCGGCCCTGGCATCGAAGCGCCGCTCGATGAGGCGCAGGTCCACTACCTGCGTAACGTCATGCGCCGCGCCGACGGTGCGCCGCTGCTGCTCTTCAACGGCCGCGACGGCGAATGGCGCGGCACGCTGGAGGGCCGCGGCAAGAAGGCGGCGGTCGCACGTATCGCCGAGCGCACCCGGGAACAGATGGTCGAGCCCGACATCTGGCTCTGCTTCGCACCCTTGAAGCGCGCGCGCATCGACTACGTGGCGGAGAAGGCCACCGAGCTCGGCGTCGCTGTTCTGCAGCCGATCGTGACGCACCACACCATCGTCGAACGGGTCAATGTCGAGCGCCTGCGCGCCAATGCCGTCGAGGCGGCCGAGCAGACCGAGCGACTGAGCGTGCCCGAGGTGAGGGCACCGATGGAGCTCGGCCGCTTGCTGGGCGAGTGGCCCGCGGGCCGTCGCCTGCTGGTGTGCGACGAGACCGGCGGCGGCCCGCCCATCGCCCAGGCCCTGGCCGGCCTCGATGAAGCCGCGCGCGCGGCACCATGGGCGATCGTGATCGGCCCCGAGGGCGGGTTCGACGCGGCCGAGCTTTCCAGCCTCCGTCGCATAAAGGATGTGATGTCGGTTGGGCTCGGCCGGCGCATCCTGCGCGCCGATACCGCAGCCCTTGCGGCGCTGGCATGCTGGCAGGCCCTGATCGGTGACTGGCAGCGGCCAACCCCGCGTCTTGAGGGCGATTATCGCACATCCCGGGCCGCCGTCTGACCACTGCGTCTGCGCTTGCGCTCGCCCCTCTTGGTGTGGGACA
>DATGZZ010000331.1:0-12999 GCA_035296945.1 Reyranella sp. | reverse complement strand
CTGGTGGGACATTGCCTTCAGCGTCGGGTCGATCGTGGCGGCCTTTGCGCAGGGCGTGACGCTGGGCGCGCTGCTGCAGGGCATCGCCGTCGAGAACCGCGCCTATGCCGGCGGCTGGTTCGACTGGCTGACGCCGTTCAGTGCGTTGGTCGGTGTCTGCCTGATCGTGGGCTACGCGCTCCTGGGTGCCACCTGGCTGATCATGAAGAGCGAGGGCACGCTGCAGGTGCGCTGCTGTCGTATGGCCTTCGGCCTCGGCATCGGCACCATCCTGGCCATCGCCGCCGTGAGCGCGTACACGCCGTTCCTGAGCGAGGTTTACTGGCAGCGCTGGTTCGCCTGGCCGCAGGTGCTGTTCACGGCGCAGGTGCCGCTGCTGGTGACCATTGCCGCGGTAGTCTTCTTCGCGAGCCTGATGCGCCGGCATCACTACACGCCGTTCCTGATGACCCTGCTGATCTTCACCCTGAGCCTGGCCGGGCTCGGCATCAGCCTGTTCCCCTACGTCGTGCCGCCCAAGATATCGATCTGGGACGCGGCCGCGCCGGATGCCAGCCTGAAGTTCATGCTGCCCGGCGCGCTGGTGATGGTGCCGATCATCCTGGCCTACACCGCGTATTCCTACTGGGTGTTCCGCGGCAAGACCGGCCACGAGGGCTATCACTGATGCCCGCACCGCGGCAGTGGCTGTGGTTCGTCGGCCTGTGGGCCGCCGGCGTCGGTGTCACCGCGCTCGTGGGTTACGCGATCAAGCTGTGGTTGAAGTGACCACTGTCATCCCGAGCGCAGCGAGGGACCTTTGCTCATGGCCTTAAAGGTCCCTCGCTGCGCTCGGGATGACAGTTATGTGGTGCGCCGCAGCGGCCGGCAGTTGAAGGCGATCGGCTTGGCGGTGCCGCTCTCGCGCAAGGAGGCGAGATCGTCGCGCCCCACCCATTCATTCGCCGTGTCGACATAGCGGAAGCCGCCGTCGGTCGGCTGGTACTCCATGCGCCAGGTCCGGCCCTCCAGGGTCACCGAGGCGCGGTTCTTGGCGTAGACCACGCTCACTTCCTTGCGGCCGTCGCAGAGATAGGCGATGCCGGCGGGCGTCGGATCGTCCGGAGCGGGCCGGGGAATAGAGGTCGTCAGCGCCTGCTGCTCCTTGGTGCAGCCGGCAAGCAGCAGGATCGCCACAATCGACAGGCGCTTCATCGTGCGCTTTCCTCCCCATGTCACGATAGACGGAAAGGGATTCGATGCCACACGTCAAGCTCCGGGACGGGGCAGAGCTCTACTACGAAAGTCGAGGGGAGGGGCCGCCCCTGTTCCTGGTGCCGGGATTGGGCGGCGATGGCCGCTTCTGGGACACAAACGTCGCTGACCTTGCCAAACATTTCACGGTGGTCGTGCATGATCATCGCGGCACCGCGCGCAGCACGCTCTCCAGGATCACCTATTCGGTGGCGCAGATGGCTGACGACGCCCTGCAGCTCATCGATGCGCTGGGCTACGACAAGGTCCATTGGTGCGGACACTCGACCGGCGGCGCGATGGGCCAGGTGCTGGCGGTCGACCATCCCGGCCGCATCGACCGGTTGGTGCTGAGCGCCACCTGGGCCAGGACCGACGCCTTCTTCCGCCGCCTGTTCGAGGTCCGGGCGCTGACGCTGAAGGAGCTGGGGCCGGAGGCCTACCTCAAGAGCAGCGCACTCGCGCTCAACATGCCGTCCTGGGTGCGCGATCACGATGCCGACCTCGTCGCCGCCGAAGCCAAGGCGGCCGAGACCATTCCCATCCCGGAGATCGTGCTGTCGCGCATTGCCGCCATCGTGGCGCACGACCGGCGCGAGCAGTTGCAAAAGGTGCGCGCGCCCACGCTTGCCATCTGCGCCCGCGACGATACGGTGACTCCGCTCTATTTCACCGAAGAACTGGTGCGCCTCATCCCCGGCGCCCGCGCCTATGTCCTGCCTGACGGCGGCCATTTATATCCGAACGTGCATGGCGCCGAGTTTCGTCGTGTAATGACGTCCTTCCTCCTGGAGTCCCGATAGCCACATGAAGATCGAACCCAAGATTGCCGCCGCCTCGGCCGAGCTCACTGCCATCCGGCGCGACATCCATGCCCATCCCGAGCTCGGCTTCGAGGAGGAGCGGACGTCCAGGATCGTGGCGACAAACTCAAGGAATGGGGCTGCGAGGTCACGACCGGCATCGGCAAGACCGGCGTGGTCGGCACCATCCGGGTCGGCAACAATCCGCGCGCCATTGGACTGCGCGCCGACATGGACGCGCTGCCGATGGACGAGCACAACACCTTCGATCACAGGAGCCGCCACCAGGGCCGCATGCACGCCTGCGGCCATGATGGCCACACGACCATGCTGCTGGGCGCCGCCAGGTACCTGTCGGCCACCCGCAATTTCGACGGCACGGTGCACTTCATCTTCCAGCCGGCCGAAGAGGGCCGCGGCGGCGCCGAAGCCATGGTCAAGGACGGCCTGTTCGAGAAGTTCCCCTGCGAGCAGATCTTCGGCATGCACAACAGGCCCAAGCTCGACGTCGGCAAGTTCGCCATCCGCTCGGGCCCGCAGATGGCGGGCGGCGGCCTGTTCGACATCAAGATCACCGGCAAGGGCGCGCACGGCGCGCGGCCCGAGACCGGCATCGACCCGGTGATCATCGCCACCCAGATCATCTCGGCCCTGCAGAGCGTGGTGTCGCGCAACGTGGCGCCGCTCGATTCGGCGGTGATCTCGGTCACCCAGATGCACGCCGGCGACGCCTACAACGTCATCCCGCAGGAGGCCGTCCTGCGCGGCACCATCCGCGCCTTCCGCAAGGAGACCATGGCGCTGGTCAAGGAGCGCATCGAGACGATCTCCAAGGGCATCGCCCAGACCTTGGGCGGCAAGGCCGAGCCCGACGTGCGCGTGGTCTTCCCGCCGCTGGTCAACGACCGCGACTCGGTGAAGTTCATCGCCGACGTGGCCGCCGAAATCGTGGGCGACGAGAACATGAACCGGGAAGGCCCCTACGTGATGGCCTCGGAGGACTTCTCCTACATGCTGGAGAAGGTGCCGGGTGCGTTCATCAACATCGGCAACGGCGGCGGCGAAGGCGGCTGCGAGGTCCACAATCCGGGCTATGATTTCAACGACGAGATCATCACGCTCGGCGCCACGCTGTGGTCGCGCGTGGTCGAGAAGAAGCTCGCCAAGGATGCGCGGTAGGGCATGAGCGACGCCACGGAATCCAAGCTGGGGGGCATCGGTCGCTGGCTGCTGCGCGACCTGCCATACGCCGCCATGCTGGTGCTCGCCGTGGGCGGCATCGTGCTCACCAGCTTCCGTGGGCCCACGACCTACTTCTACTGGATGGCGCTGGCGCCGATCTACGCGTTGATCGTCATCGCGTCGGGCTGGCGCCAGCTCGAGACGGGAGCGGCGCGCATGCGGCTGGTGGTGACCCAGGCCCTGCATTGGGCAGCCTTCCTGGGCGCGATGTGGCTGATGTTCCTTCCCGAGGTTGGTGGCGTGGTCAACCTCAACGCCACCAGCCTCACCCTGCTCATCCTGCTGGCGCTGGGCACGTTCGTGGCCGGCGTGCATGCCGCGGTGTGGCGGATCAGCGCCGTCGGCGTCTTTCTCGCGCTCGCGGTGCCGGCGGTGGCCTGGGTCCAGGAATCGGCCATGCTGCTGCTCGTCGGCGCAGTCCTGCTGATCCTGGTCGGTGCGGCGTTCTGGTGGATGTGGCGGCGCGAAAGCCGGCTCTAAGCACGCGCCGCAACAACGACCTCCTTTCGATCGCTTCTGGCGTCACGAGCTCGATCCCAAAGATGGCGACGCTGTGGCAGCGTCTGCGCAACGAGGCCAAGGCCTCAGGCGTTTTCGAGTCCCGACCTCGTTTCCGTCTGAATGCAGGAGGCGCCGATGAGCAAGCAGGTGATGAAGCCCAGGCGCAAGGCCAAGCTGCCCCAGGCACCGCCGATGGAGCCGCGCCACAAGCGCACCCTGATCGTGGTCGCCGACGGCGCCCGCGCCCGTTTCTTCGAGCCGCGCCATGATGCCCACACGCTCGTTCCTGCCGCCCAGACCGACATGGTCTCGCCTGCAAGCAGGCTGCAGAATCAGGAGATCGTTGCCGACAAGCCCGGCCGCGGCTACGGCTCGGCGGACGCCAGCACGCATCGTCACGCTTTTGATCCGCCGCATGACCCGCACAAGCTCGAGAAGCACAACTTCACGGTCGAGCTGGCGCGGACCCTGGACGGGCTCTGTGATCAGTACGATCGGCTGGTCGTGGTGGCGCCACCCCGCAGCCTGGGCGAACTGGACACTCTTTTGACGCCGCAGGTGAAGAAGAGGGTGAGCCATCAGGTCCCGAAGGACCTGACGGGCGCCAGCCCACCCGACCTGTACCGCGCCTTGGAGAAAGTCCTGCCGACGCCGGTCCTGACCTAGTACCTGGAATCACAAATGCCTGATACGGACTCCGTTGTCATCCCGAGCGCAGCGAGGGACCTTTGCTGTGGCGCCAAAGGCCCCTCGCTGCGCTCGGGGTGACAGTCGTAACTCAGGCTTCAGCGATAGTAGGTACTAGCCTATCTCAGTCCGGCTGGTTGAGGACGCGGTTGGCGACGCGCTTGTGCAGCGTCTTGACCTCGTGGCGCATGACCTTGACGCGATCCTGCAGGCGGCGGCGCGCCCGCCGGAAGGCGTCGGTGACGGCGAACTGCGGGTCAGCGAAACGTTCGTCGAGGCCGGGCGTGCGATCGATATCGACCGTGGTGCCGCCGGGCATCTTGATGTGAACGGCGACCTCGTACGGAACGCCGGTGCGATGATTGCCGTCAGGCACCTTGAACACCACGTGGCAGGCCGTCATGCGACCGAAGAAGTGCTCGAGATGATCGGCCTGCTCCTCGATCAGGCGACGGATGGCATCACTCGACGGCGTGTTCTGAAAGGTGATCCTGAGCGGCGTATGCATGCGGTCCCTCCTTCGTTCTGCCGTGTCATGAGAACGTGAGGCGTTTGGACCAAGTTGCAAGGGGTTGGCCGCAACACACAGGTTGCGATCTTGACACTCCAAAGGAAGGACCTAGTCGCCTGCTGCGACGGCCGGGGAGCGCCCGGGAGGCGCCTCTGCGACGCGATGGGTGACCATGCGGCGGTGCAGCGCGCGGATGGTTTCGCTGCCCCGCGTCAGGCAGAGCCAGGGAAACAGGCCGTGCACGAAGCAGGCCAGGGCGCCCGCCATCATGCTGGCGCCGAAGCCGAAGGCAGATCCCATGTGCTGGAAGTATGTCTCGTTGACCGAGGCCGGATGGTCGGTGAATCGCTGAAGCATGTCGCAATTCTAGGGACCGGCCCGGAAAACGGCTTGCTCGTTTTGCGTCCGGCACGGCAGATTGGAGAAATCAATTCCAAGGATTGGCGTATGGCCGCGAAATTATCGCTCGATGCCTTCGACAAGAAGATTCTGGATTGCCTGCAGGACGAGGCCGACATGGCCCTGGCCGAGGTCGCCCGGCGGGTCGGCCTGTCGACGACGCCGTGCTGGCGGCGCATCAACCGCCTGCAGGAGGCCGGCATCATCCGCGCCCGCGTGGCCCTGCTCGAACGCAAGGCGGTCAATGCCGGCGTCACGGTGTTCGTGGCCGTGCGCACCAACCAGCACACCGCCCAGTGGCTGGGGCGCTTCGCCAAGGCGGTGGCCTCGTTCCCCGAGGTCATGGACTGCTATCGCATGAGCGGCGAGATCGACTACCTGATCCGCCTGGCGTTGCCCGACATCGAGGCCTACGACACCTTCTACAAGCGCCTGATCGCCAAGGTCGAATTGAGCGACGTCACCTCGATGTTCGCCATGGAGGAGATCAAGTCGACCACGCGACTGCCGCTGAACTACTTGCCGTAGGTACGATCCAGCGCCTCGAAGGACTTGTGGGCGGCAAGCTCGCCCAAAAGCCCGGCGAGGCCGCGGCAGCTGTGGCCGTCGCGCCATCCCATGGCGACGCGCAGGAAGGGATCGCCCTGTCCGGGTGCCGGCTCGATCAACTCGAAGCGATGGCCGCGGAACCCGAACGACCCACCCTTGGTCAGCAGCAGCCCGCGCCGCTCGCTCTGTTGCTCGACGATCTCGGCCAGACGCCGGTAGCGCGCGGGCGATGCGTCGCGCAGCTGAAGGGCGCAGAACGGAGCAGCGGCGCCGGACGTCGACCGAGACGGATGGCAGTGCGGGCCGAAGACGGCCGAATCGCTGCCGATCGACTGCGCCAGCAGCCGGTTGTTGGCGAAGATGGCTGCGGTGTAGCTGTCGACATAGGCGCGATCGAGAAACCATGGGGCGGAAAGCGCCGACAGTTCGTCGAGCATCAGGCCCGTTGCCATCAGGCCGCGCAACTGCCTCAGCCGACCGGCGATCGCGGTCGTACGCCGCTGCGCGCCCTCGCGCACGAGGACGCGGGCGATGCCGACGTTGGCGAGCTCCAGCCCCGCCTGGTCGAGCTTGAGGCCGGAGCTGAAGGCGATCGCGACCTCGCAATCGTCGGCGGCGGCGGCAAGGCAGGAGCAAAGGTCGTGCGATGGCCCCACCATCGTGGTGTCGAGCAGCAGCACGTGTCGGGCGCGCGGCAGGCGATCCGTGGCGCCGAAACAGCCGTTGCACCAGACCGGCTCGCCGATCACCACGTCGGCACTGACGACCGATGCCGGCGTCGGCCTGAAGGTGCGCCGCGGCCACGCAGCGAGGAGAGCCGTCGTCTCGAAATAGGCGCCGGCATGAGCGACCGACAACGTCCGCTTGTCACCCCACGCAGCGGCCACGAACTGCAGGATGCTCGCGAGGGCGGCCTGGCCGCTGCGGAAGATGACCATGTCGCTCGTCCAGCCGGCCGGCGGATGCGCATAGGTCGCTCCCCGGTCTTCCAGGATCGATACGTCGAGGTCGCGTTCGTAGCCGAAATGCAGGCTGTCGCCGCAGGGCACGCACGCGATCTCGCCGTCCCCGGGGCTTTTCAGGCTCGCGTCGGCCGGTCGATGGGCGGCGCTGAGCCATGCCTGCCGCAGCATCAGCGCCGCCGTCTCGAGCTGCCGTTCCTGGGCGAGATAGTCGTTGCCGAGGGCGGCAAGGTCGCGACGCAGGGCGCCATCCAAGGGGTCATGACCGGTCTCGGCTGCCGCACGCCCGGAAAGAGCCAGCAGGTCAAGTGCATCGCGCTCGATTGCCTCGCGAAATACCATGTCGATCAACGCGTGCAGGCGCTCTGCGTTGCCGATGCTGGCGTCGAACGCCGCCCGCCTCTAGGATCGCCGCCGTTTGCACGGAAGACCGCAGGGGAGCCGGATGACCACGGGCAAGAACCGCAAGAAGGTGCTGATCGTCGGCCGCATGCCGCAGGCCGGCATCGACGTCCTGAAGAAGCGCGACGACGTCGACTACGAGATCCTGACCGACGACACGGTGCCGTCGCTGCATCCCAAGCTCAAGGAGGCCAATGCCGTGACCCTGGGCGCCACGCCGTTCCGCCAGGCCGAGCTCGATGCCGCACCGGCCATGATGGTGGTGGCGCGTCTCGGCGTCGGCTTCGATGCCGTGGAGATCCCCGCTCTCAACAAGCGCAAGATCCCGCTGATGACCACCGGCATCGCCAACTCCGTGTCGGTGGCCGAGCATGCCATGTACATGCTGCTCGCCTCGGCACGGCTTTCCCGCAAGCACGACCGCTTCGTGCGCGAGAACACCTGGGGCCAGCGCCTGTCGGACTTGCCGGCCGACCTCGCCGGCAAGTCGATCCTGGTGGTCGGCATGGGCCGCATCGGCTCGCGCACGGTCAAGCGCTGCGTCGCCTTCGAGATGGACGTCCATGTCCTCGACCCCAACATCTCCGAGGCTGACATCAAGAAGGCCGGTGCCACCAAGGTCACCGACCTCAAGGCGATCCTGCCCAAGGTCGACTTCGTCTCGGTGCATTGCCCGAAGGCGCCCGAGACGGTGAACATGTTCAACACCGAGACGATCGGGCTGATGAAGCCCGACGCCTTCCTGGTGAACACCGCGCGCGGCGGCATCATCGACGAGGAGGCGCTCTATGCGGCGCTCAGCACCGGCAAGTTGCGCGGTGCCGGTCTCGACGTGCTCGACCGCGAGCCGCCCGATCCCAAGCACAAGCTGTTCGGCCTGGAGAACGTGATCTTCAGCCCGCACATGGCCGGCGTCACCAAGGAGGCGAGCGACCGCATGGCGCAGACGGCGATCGAGAACATCCTGAGCGTGTTCGACGGCCGGCCGAACGCGGCGAACGTGGTGAACAAGGAAGTGCTGGGCTGACCGTGCCTCATGCCTCATGACTTCCTCCCCCGTCATACGGGGGAGGATCGAGGAGGGGGCAGGCCCCAGTCGAAGCGTTCGCTGATTTCAGATCATGGAATCGGAAAGACCGTCTGTGCGGCTCTCCCCCTCCTGTATCCTCCCCCGTATGACGGGGGAGGAAAAGAAGGACGCGCGCCTAAGCCTCAACCAGATCCTCGACCTCGTCGTCGGTCGGGAAGCGGCCGGTCTTGCTGCGGGTGTATTTGAGCGTGCCGTCGACGGTGACGTCGAACTGGCCGGATCTGCCGACGCGCAGCTCGATGTCGGCGGCGCCCAGCTTCTGGAGGCTATCCCTCACACGGAGGGCTTGCGGCTTGTAACCTCAGGCGCCGCAATATTCGATCAGGACTTTCATGCCATGAAGATGGGGCGGTAGGGTTGCCCCGACAAGGGGGATATCGCGATGAAGTATGGACCGCTGGGCCGCTCGGGCCTGATCGTGAGCCGCATCTGTCTCGGCGGCAATTCGTGGGGCGCCAAGGGCCGCCGCGGCTGGGGCAAGTTCGACGAGGCCGAGGCGCCGGCCTATTTCAAGCGCGCGCTCGATGTCGGCATCACCTTCTTCGACACCGCCGACGCCTACAATGCCGGCCGCTCCGAGGAGATCATGGGCGCCACGCTCATGAAGATGACGAAGCGCGAGGACATCGTGCTGTCGACCAAGGTCGGCATCCGCATGAGCGACAACCAAAACGACGTCGGCACCGGCCGCAAGCACCTGATGTCGGCGGTCGACACCCAGCTCAAGCGCCTGCAGACCGACTACATCGACGTCTACCAGGTCCATCGCCTCGATCCCTACACGCCGATCGAGGAGACCATGTACTCGCTCGACCAGATCGTGCGCTCGGGCAAGGTGCGCTACATCGGCGGCTCGACGATGCCGGCCTACAAGTTCGCGCAGATGGTGATGATCGCCGACTGGAAGGGCTACGCCCGGCCGATTGCCATGCAGAACCTCTACAACCTCGTCCAGCGCGAAGACGAGCGCGAGATGAACCGGCTGTGCCACGAGCAGGGCGTCGGGCTGATCCCGTACTCGCCGCTGGCGCGCGGCTTCCTCGCCGGCAATCGCGCCAAGGAAGGCGGCGGCGAGACCGAGCGCTCGAAGAACGACGCCGTGGTCAAGGCCGGCACTTATCGCGACTGCGACTGGGAAGTGGTCGACCGGCTGAAGAAGGTCGCGGCGGGCAAGAATGCCTCGCCGGCGCAGGCTGCACTCGCCTGGCTGCTGAGCAAGCCGTACATGGGCTCGCCCATCATCGGCGCCACCAGCCTCGACCAGCTCACCTCGGCCGCCCAGGCGACCGAGTTCACGGTGACGGCCGACGAGGCCAAGCTGCTCGAGGAGCCCTATCAGTTCCGCGTGTCGCCGGAGAACTGACTCATCGGAGCGCGGACCTCCAGGTCCGCTCATGAATCATGAGGCGGACCTGGAGGTCCGCGCTCCAACATGACGCCGCAACGCCGCCGCGAACCACAACGCCAGCGCCGGCAACACGACCGCTGCCGCCCAGAACACCGGCGGTGCGCCCCAGCGGTCGATGATCGGGGCGGCGATGGGCACGCCGATCGCCTGGCCGACGAACAGGCAGAGCGCGAACAGGGCCATGGCGGCACCGCGCGCCTCCGGCGCCATCTGCGTGCCGTGGGTCTGCAGCGTGTTGTGCAGCATGTAGAACGACACGCCCGACAGCATGATGCCGGCGAATTCGACCTCGGCCGAGGGCGCCAGCGCCATGGTCGCGAAGGCCACGCCCAGGCCCAGACCGCCCCAGATGCAAAGCCCGCGTTCGCCCAGTAGGCGCACGAGCTGCGGCGCCACCAGAACATAGGCGAAGCCGCCCGCGCCGAACGCCGCGACCGCGAGTCCGATGGCGGCGAAGCCCATGTCGAAGCGCTGGTGCAGGTCGGCGCCGACGAAGGTGAAAGCGCCCCAGAAGGTGCCGCCCTCCAGCGCCACCACGGCCACGACGGTGATCACCCAGCGCCGCCGCAGCACCGCGACCATCTGGCCGATCATCGAGCCCCGCTGACCGCCGGCCGGTCGCGCCACGGCGGGATGGGCGCGCATGACGCCGAACAGCGCGGCGCCCGCCGTGACGTAGATGGCTGCCAGCACCCAGAAGACCGAGCGCCAACCCAGCCAGTCGCCGAGCGCGCCTCCTAAGGCGGCGCCGGTCATCAGGCCGAGTGTCTGGCCGGTCAGGAAGCGCGCCAGCGTCGCCTGGCGACGCTCGTAGCTGACATTGTCGCCGAGCCAGGCGATGGCGAGCGGAATGATGGCCGAGCCGGTGACGCCCGTCAGGAAACGCGCCGCCGCCAGCCAGGCAAGCGAGCTGGCCATTGCGCTCAAGAGGCAGCACAGCGCGGCGGTGGTGCAGGCGATGGCGACTACCGGCATCTTGCCGTAGCGGTCACCAAACGGGCCGTGCACCAGCACGAACACGCCGTTGGCGAACAGGAAGGCGGTGGCCGCGATCGAGGCCGCGCCGACGCTGACGCCGAAGGTGGCGGCAAGCTGCACCAGCAACGGGTCGATGACGCGCATGTTGGCGGCCGAGGCGAAGGCCGCCATGGACAGCAGCACGATGACGAGCGTTGGGGCCCGCGCCGGCGGCGGCCGCGCTGCCGAAGCGGGCGGGTTCATGTCAATGCGGTTAATGGCTCGCCCGGCAAAAGGAAAGGCCACTTGGCGCGCATCAGCTTTGACCTATGTTGACACGATGCTGGAAGAAATCCTGGTCCTCGTCCGCGACCCCCACGCTTGGGCGGCGCTGGTGACGCTGGTGGTCATGGAAGTCGTGCTGGGCATCGACAACCTGGTCTTCATCTCCATCCTGACCAACAAGCTGCCGGAGCATCAACGCTCGAATGCCCGTCGCATCGGCATCGGGCTTGCCGTGATTTTGCGCCTCGGCCTGCTGAGCGGGGTGGCCTACATCGTGCAGCTCACCACGCCGCTGTTCTCGCTGTTCGGTCGTGGCTTTTCCTGGCGCGACCTGATCCTGATCGCGGGCGGCCTGTTCCTGATCTACAAGGCGACCAGTGAAATCCACGACCATGTCACGGTCGACTACGACACCGAGGCCGCCGGCCGGGCGGTGAAGGCAACCGCGATAGGCGTGATCGGCCAGATCCTGATCCTCGACCTGGTGTTCTCGCTCGACAGCATCATCACAGCCGTGGGCATGACCGACGACATCCCGATCATGATCGCCGCGGTCGTCATCGCCGTCACCCTGATGCTGCTGGCCGCCGACCCGTTGGCGGCCTTCATCAACAACAACCCGACCATCGTCATGCTGGCGTTGGGATTCCTGCTGATGATCGGCATGACGCTGATCGCCGACGGCGTGGGCGTGAAGGTACCCAAGGGCTACATCTACGCCGCCATGGCGTTCTCCGGCCTGGTCGAGGCGCTGAACATGCTGGTTCGCCGCGCGGAGCGAAAACGCCGTCCGCTGCGGAAACGACCGCGCTGACAAGCCACGAGCCTGCGCCTAAGCTCGCAGGCATGAAGCTCAAGGATCGCGTGGCGATCGTCACCGGCGGGGCGTCGGGCATCGGGGCCGCCTCTGCGCGCCTGTTCGCGGCCGAGGGTGCCAAGCTCGCCCTGGTCGACCAGGACGAGATCGGGCTGGGCCAGGTCGCGGCCGACATCGAGGCGGCCGGCGGCAGCGCCATCATCATTCCGGCCGACGTCAGCAGCGATGCCGAGGCACGCGCCGGCGTCGATCGGGTGATCGAGAAATGGGGCCGCATCGACGTGCTGCTGACGGCGGCCGGCCTGTCGACCGGCGGCACGGTCGACGCGATCGAGGAGGCGGCCTGGGACCGCACCTTCGCGGTCAACGTCAAGGGCACCTATCTCTGGATCCATTACGCCATCAAGTCGATGATCGAGAACCGCTCCGGCGCCATCGTCACCGTCGGCTCGCAGCTCGCGCAGTCGAGCCCGGGCAAGAACGCGGCCTACATCGCTTCCAAGGGCGCCATCGCCTCGTTTACCAAGACCATGGCCGTCGATCACGCCGCGCAGGGTATCCGCGTCAACGCGCTGATGCCGGGCGTCATCGACACGCCGATGCCGGCGCGTTCCCTGAAGCGCTATGCCGATCCCGAGGCCATGAAGGCGTTCTGGAAGCACCGCCATCCGATGGGCCGTATCGGCAAGCCGGAAGAGGTGGCCCGCGCCGCCCTGTTTCTGGCCAGCGACGATTCCTCTTTCGTGACAGGCACGCTGCTGTTCATCGACGGCGGCTGGACGGCGCAGTGATGCCGAAGAAACTCACACCTGAGCAGATCGCCGGTTACGAACGCGACGGCTATGTCTGTCCGGTCGACGCCTTCTCGGCGGAACGGGCGCGCACCTGGCGCGGCCGGATGGAAGCCTTCGAGCGCGCCCAGGGCCAGAAGATGACCCGCGGCCACAACTTCAAGCCGCATCTCCTGTTCCCCTGGGTCGACGAGATCGTCCACGCGCCCGAGGTTCTCGACGCCGTGGAAGACCTGATCGGTCCGGACATCCGGCTGTTCCATCTCACCGTCTGGCCCAAGGACGCAGGCTCGGGCACCTATGTGAGCTGGCATCAGGACGCGACCTATTTCGCCCTCGAGCCGGCCTGCCATGTCACCGCC
>DATGZZ010000330.1:0-3476 GCA_035296945.1 Reyranella sp. | reverse complement strand
TCGGGATTCGTGCGCGCGAGCCAGGTGGCGATCGCCGGGAACTCGGTCAGCACCGAGCCGTCGTCCTTCACGAGCGTCGGCACCTTGGACTTCGGATTGATCTTCACGAAGTCGGGGCCGTACTGCTCCTGCTTGGCGCCGTCGATCTTCTGCAGGTCGTACGGCTTGCCGATCTCTTCGAGGAGAACATGGATGCCGATCGAGCATGCGCCGGGCATGTAATAGAGCTTCATGGCTAACTCCCTTGAGTTGGGTGGTCGTCGTGGACGGCGGACGCTAGAGCGTTTTCAGATCGGATGGAACCGTCTGCGGTTCCATCCGATCTGAAAATCGCCCAGCCGAAATATCGTTTTCGCAGGCACATTCCGTCCGGCTGATTACAGCCGGGCGGAATGTGCTTTAGCATCGTGGCCACCATGGGGGAATCACAATGCCGACAGACAATCTCCGATCGCTTGTAGGGACTTCACATACGAAGGTCGGCACGTTCCTGTTCGAATTCGCCACGCCCGGCATCGGCCAGATCCTCAAGGCCGCCGGCGCCGATTTCGCGGTGCTCGACATGGAGCACACTGGTTTCGGATTCGATACCGTCCGCCAGGTCGTGCGGTACTGCCAGGCGGCCGGCCTACCGCTGGTGGTGCGCGTGCCGAGCCAGCAGCGCCATCACATATCGCGCGCCCTCGACACCGGCGCCGACGGCGTCATGGTGCCCATCGTATCGTCGGTCGAGCAGGCCAAGGCGGTGCTGGACGCCGCCAAGTACTGGCCCGACGGCACGCGCGGCGTGGCGCTGGGACTGGCGCACGAACGCTTCGCCGTGCGCGCCGAGCCGCTGCTGCCGCGCTTTGGCGAGCAGAATGCGCGCACCGCCATCATCCTGCAGGTCGAGGATCCGCGCGGCGCGGCGGCGGCCGACGAGATCGCGGCGATGCCCGGCGTCGACATGCTGTGGCTTGGCCACAACGATCTTTCGGTGGCGCTGGGCGAGCCGGGCGCGTTCGATCACTCCGATTTCGTCAAGGCCGAGCAGGCGACCATTGCCGCCGCCAGGAAGCACGGCAAGTCGGCCGGCCGCCTGGCGGTCGATGCCAGGCAGGGCGCACAGTTCGCCGCCATGGGTTACGACTTCGTTTCGATCGCGGGCGATGTCTGGCTGCTGCAGCAGGCGTTTGCTGCGGGCCTGGCGACAATCCGAAAGCCCTCACCCTGAGGAGCGGTCCGTAGGACCGCGTCTCGAAGGGTGGGAACCAGTCTCGGCGTTGCCGACCCTTCGAGACGCGCGCTGCGCGCGCTCCTCAGGGTGAGGTCATGCCTTGATGACCACCGGCAACGAGCGGATGCCACGGATGAAATTCGAGTAGAGCCTGACCGGCGGTCCCACGATCTCGACGTCGAGGTCGCGCTTCAGCATCTCCTGCCACAGGACCCTGAGCTGCATCTCGGCCAGGCGGTCGCCGACGCAGCGATGGATGCCGGCGCCGAACGACAGGTGATGACGCGGCCGCGGGCGGCCGACAACGAAGCGCTCGGGCTCCTCGATCGCGGTCTCATCGCGATTGCCCGAGACGTACCACATCACGACCTTGTCGCCCTGGCGGATGGTGCGGCCGGCAAGCTCGCAATCGCGCGTCGCGGTGCGGCGCATGTGGATCACCGGCGTCTGCCAGCGGATGATCTCCGACACCAGGCTGTCGATCAGCTTCGGATCGGCCTTGACCTTGGCGAGCTCGTCCGGGTTCTCGCACAGCGCCATCAGGCCGCCGGTCATCGAGTTGCGCGTGGTGTCGTTGCCGCCCACGATCAAGAGCCCGAAGTTGCCGATGAATTCGCGCATCGGCATCGCCCTGGTGGCCTCGGCATGCGCCATCATCGAGATCAGGTCGAACCTGGGCGGCTGCCGGGCGCGCTCCTGCCACAGCGCGCCCATGCGCTCCGCCATCTTGGTGAGCTCGGCCATGCGCTCGGCCTCGCTCTTCACCACGGCATCCTCGGCTTCGATGTTGGCGATGGCGACGTCGGACCACCAGGTGAGCTTGCGCCGCTCGGCCTGCGGGAAGTCGAACAGCGTCGCCAGCATCAGCGCCGTGAGCTCGGTCGAGACGCGGTCGACCCAGTCGAACGGCTGGTTGCGCGGCAGGCCGTCGAGCACCGCCGCCGTGCGCTCGCGGATCAGGCCCTCCATGTTGGCGAGGTTGGTCGGCGCCACGATCGGCGCCACCGTCTTGCGCTGCGCGGTGTGGCGCGGCGGGTCCATGCGGATGAAGTTGGGCAGCTCCTGGCCCTTGGGCTGGTCGGCGATCTGGATGCCGCCCATTTCCGAGGCCGAGGAATAGGTCGCGTGATCGAGCTCGACCTTCATGATGTCGGCGTAGCGCGTCACCGACCAATAGGGCCCATAGGGGCTGTCGGCATGGCGATGGACCGGATCGTCGCGGCGCATCACGGCGAAGTGCTCGCGCCAAGCGTCGTCGCGATAGAGGCCGGGGCTGCTGACGTCGGCGAGGGTCGAGGTTGGTGCGTTCATGACGAGCCTAGGAGAAGACGCCGGCCTGGTGCGCCGCAAGGGCGAACAGGGCAACGGCAACGACCAGCAGGAACCAGCGCGTTCCCGTCGGATTTTCCAGCGCGGCATTGGCCGGATTGGCGGGATCGTAGTGGACGTCGACGGCGGCCCCCTCGGGATAGCGCGCGGCGACACCGGCGGCATAGGATTCGCTCGCCGACATGGCCACGCCGACCTTGAGCTGGCGGCTGACGTAGTCGACGTCGTTCACGCGGTAACCATACTCGACCGCGGGCGCGTGGGTGGTCGTCGCGCGACCACTGGTGCTGCTTTGGATGCGCTCGGTGCCGCTGCTCAGCACGGTGCCGCGCACCAGCGGCCAGTCCGCCGCCCGGCGCGAGTGCCGCCAGCTCGCGATGAAGAACAGCAGCACCAGCATGCCCATGCTGGCGGCAAAGATCACGACCGGGGCATTGGCGCGGGGATAGTGCTGCTCGACCAGACGCGGCGCGCTGGTGGCCAGCCAGTAGACGACGCCTGCGAACACGACGACGAAGCCGACGATGATCGCCAGCCCCTTGCCCACGCCCTCCGGAACGCCGCGCTCCAGGACGCAGTTCTTGGGGTTTGCCGGGTCGTAGTGGACGGTCACGGCCGCGCCGGCGGTATAGCGCCGCAAGGTCGCCGCGGTATTGGCGCCGCCGGAATCCTCGCCGATGCTGATGCGGTTGCCGCGCACCTTGCGGCCGCCGACCGAGAACTCGTACTCGACGTTCGGCATCGTCTTGGCCGTCCTGGCCTCACCCGCGGAGCGACGATGCTCGGTCGTCGTGCCGGACTTCACGATCCGGCCGACCGCCATCGACCAGCCGGCGGCCCGCCGCACCTCCAGCATCTTGGCCACCACGGCGACCACGAACAGCACGGCCATCGGCAGGAAGATCAGGCTGATGTAGAAGAAGTCGGAATC
>DATGZZ010000329.1:0-4001 GCA_035296945.1 Reyranella sp. | reverse complement strand
ACGGCCGACTGCCGAGCCGCCTGTCGCACTATGGCGGCTATTACACCATGACCCGCGAGAACTGGCCGTTGATCGGGCCGATGGCGACCAAGGGCGCCTTCGTCGCCGGCGCGCTTTCCGGCTATGGCACCATGGCCGCCTGCGCCACCGGCGCGCTCGTTGCTGCGTGGGTTTTTGGCGAGAAGCTGCCCGACTTCGCGCGGCCGCTCGGCCTGGCGCGATACGACGACGAGGCGCTGATGCGGAGCCTACTCACGGCGACGAATACGGGTGTGCTCTAAGACGCGTGCGCAACGGCACCGATCTTGCGTCAAGTGAACCCTCTAGACCGGAGCATTCCCCTGAGCAGTACCCAAAAGCCGAAAGTGGCCTTCATCGGCACGGGCGGCACCATCTCATCGCTCGGTATTCATCCGCTGGAGCTGCAGGATTACGGCATCCACGACAACCGCATGCATGCCAGCGCCATCGTCGCCCGGTTTCCCGTGGTGAACGAGATCGCCGACGTGATCCCGGTCGACTTCCGCAATGTGGTCAGCCCGGAGATCTACTTTCCCGAATGGCGCGATCTCGCTCTCCTCTGCCACCGCCTGGTGGCAGAGCATGCCGACCTTGCCGGCATCGTGATCGGCCACGGCACCGCGACGCTGGAGGAGACCGCCTGGTTCCTGAACCTGGTGCTCAAGGTCGCCGTTCCCGTGGTCGTGATCGGCGCGCAGCGGCCGGCCTCCGGCCTTTCGACCGATGCGGCGATCAACCTGGTGAACGGCGTGCGCACGGCGGCCGATCCGGCGAGCCGCGGCCGTGGCGTGCTGGTCCTGCTGAACGACGAGATCCAGGCGGCACGCGAGGTGACCAAGACCTCGAACTGGCGCATGCAGACCTTCCGGACACCCGACTTCGGCGTGCTGCGCCACGCCGACGCCGACCGCATCGCCTACTATCGCAAGCCCGAGCGGTGCCACATGCCCGACACCGAGTTCGACATTGCAGGCCTAGAAATTCTGCCGCGCGTCGACATCGCCTATGCCTATGCCGGTTCCGACGGCAGCGCGATGCGGGCTTTCATTGCTGCGGGCGCCAAGGGGCTGGTCTCGGCCGGATTCGCGCCCGGCATGGCGCCCGCCGCCGATCTCGCCGCGATGGCGGAGGCGGTACGCCAGGGCATCGCGGTGGTTCAATGCTCGCGCGCGGGCTCGGGCCGCATCTACCGCAGCAAGAAGCTTCTGGACGCAGGCGTGCTCGCCGCCGACAACCTCAACCCGCAGAAGGCGCGGCTACTGCTGGCGCTGGCACTGACGCGCACGTCGGACCCGGCGGAGATCGCCCGCATTTTCGCGACGTACTGAGCCTGGCGGACTGCCGGCGCCGCTATCGCACGCGCCGCCCGACGGCTATGCTCTCCGCCCCGTCGTCAAAAAGTGCCCGCCCGGGATCAAAGGGGTAGAGCCGTGGCCGAGATCAACGAGCAACTGCTGGACGAACGGTTGGGCCAGCTCGAAAAGGCGCGCTCGTGGAGCGCCCGGCTGGTTTCCAAGCTGGAAAGCCATATCCGCTCCGCCGACGACGAGGGGCTGTTCCGCATCAACCCCTTCACCTTCGCCAAGGAGAAGAACGCCCCGGAGGCCGAGGTCCTCGACCTCTTCCTGCATGCCACGCAGCTTGGCCTGTTCCGCAAGGACTGGGCGCTGTTCTGTCCACAATGCTGCTGCGTCGTCGAGAGCCTGCGCACCCTGCGCGGCATCCACAATCATTATCATTGCAGCTTCTGCCAGGTCGGCTACGAGACGGCGCTCGACGAATACGTCGCGGTGGCCTTCACCGTCGACCCGGAGGTCCGCGAGATCGCCTTTCACCATCCCGGGCGACTGTCGGCCTGGGACAATTTCATCAAGGTCGGCAACACACGCGACGGCGTCCTGCCCGACGGCACGCTGTTCCGCGACGCCAAGGAGAAGTTGGGACGGGCCATCGAATACCTGCCCGCCGGCGAGACGACCCGGCTGGAGCTCGATGTCGCCGACGGCCTGATCATGGCGGCGAGCACCGAGGGCCGGCTCGGCATGCTGCTGGCGGCGACCGGCGCTCCCGCCGCCGAGCCGCAGGTCATCCGCCTGCGCTTCGACCCGAAGGCCCCTGCTCACACGACCGGCGAGGTGGCGCCCGGCCGCATCGTGTTCGAGATCGAGAACGTCACGGACCAGCGCGGCATCTTCGTGATCGCCGTCGTGCCGCCCGGGGTCGATCTCGGCGCCATCCCGCTCAGCTTCGTGCCCTTCCTGACCGGCAAGCGCCTGCTCACCAGCCAGACCTTCCGCGACCTCTTCCGTTCCGAGGTGATCAACGCGCGCGAGGGGATCGGCGTCAGGGACATCACTCTGCTGTTCACCGATCTCAAGGAATCGACCGCGCTCTACGACCGCATCGGCGACCTCAACGCCTTCTCTCTCGTGCAGCAGCATTTCGACCGGCTGCAGGCCACGACCGTCCGGCACAACGGCGCCATCATCAAGACCATCGGCGATGCCGTCATGGCCGCCTTCCTGACGCCGGCCGACGCTGTGGCAGCGGCGCTCGAGATGCGCGCCGACATCGCCCAGTTCAACCGCGGCAAGCCCGACCGGGAGCTGATCCTGAAGATCGGCATCCACGGCGGCGCGGCAATCGCCGTCACCTTGAACGAGCGCCTCGACTACTTCGGCCAGACCGTCAACATCGCAGCGCGCGTCCAGAACCAGGCCGGCGCCGACGAGATCTGGCTGTCGCAGGATGTCCATGAGGCCGCAGGCGTGCGCGCCCTGGTCGATCCGCTGAAGGCCGAACCCAGGATGTCGACCCTGAAGGGCGTGCAGGGACAGCTTCGCTTGTTCTGCGTCCCGGCGCCCCTCACCTAGCTACTCCCCCCAAGGGGAGTGGACCATGAGATGGCGACAGCATCGATCACCTCGACAAGGCGTCGGGACATGGCGATCATTGCCGTTGCTTGCGTCAGGGAGGACCAGATGCATACACGATTGAGCCGCCGCCGTGCCCTTCAGCTTGGCGTCGGCAGTGCCGTTGCGACGACGAGCCTGCCGGCGCTGGCCCATCACGGCTGGAACTGGGCCGAGGACCAGCAGAGCGAGCTCAAGGGCACGGTGAAGTCGGTGTCGATGGCGCCGCCGCATCCGTCTCTGAAGGTGACGGCGGCCGACGGCAAGGAGTGGCTGATCGATCTCGCCAATCCCAACCAGACCGAACGGTCGGGCTTCACGGCCGTGTCGGCCAAAGCGGGCGATGCCATTACCGTGCTCGGCAACCGCGCCAAGGACAAGAGCCAGCTCTGGATGAAGGCGGTGCGCATTACCGTCGCCGGCAAGACCTACGATCTCTATCCCGAGCGCATCAAGACGAACTGAGGGACGTCGATGCCGTTCGTCGAGTGGCTCGGCACCTGGCCGGGTGCCGTGCTGCTGCAGCGCTCGGGCACGATCTATCTGTTCGTCAACGCCGCGCACATCGCGAGTGTCGGTTTGCTGATCGGCGGCATCCTGCCGCTTGATCTGCGTCTGGCCGGACTGCTGCGCGGCGCGCCCATCGCCGTGATCGGTCCGTTCCTGGCGCGCAGCGCCGGCATCGGGCTCACGCTCGCGATCGCGACCGGGCTTTGGCTGTTCACCGTGAAGCCGCGCGAGTATCTCGAGAACGAGGCGTTCCTCTGGAAGATGGCGCTGCTGGCGTTGGCGCTGATCAACATCGCCGTGCAGCACCGCAACCATCACTTTCGCGTCGCGCTCGACGGCGGCGCGGTCCATCTCAGCGTCCGCCTGATCGCCGGCAGCTCGGCCGTGCTGTGGCTTGCCGTGCTGGTCGCCGGCCGGTGGATCGGATTTTTGTAGAGCTTCCCTCCCCAGCCAAGCTGGGGAGGTGTCGCCGTCATACGGCGACGAAGGGGTCATAAGCGACAGCAACTCCGTGGCTCATGACCCCTCCGCCCGCTCCGCGGGCACCTCCCCATCGCC
>DATGZZ010000328.1:0-13997 GCA_035296945.1 Reyranella sp. | reverse complement strand
CAACGTGAAGGATGGCGTCGTGCTGAGCGGCCACACCGACGTGGTGCCGGTCGACGGCCAGCCGTGGGACACCGATCCGTGGACGCTGACCTTGAAGGACGGCAAGTACTACGGCCGCGGCACCTGCGACATGAAGGCGTTTTACGCCATCGGCCTCGCCATGCTGCCGGAGTTCAAGAAAGCCAAGCTCAAGAAGCCGATCCACTTTGCGCTGAGCTACGACGAGGAGGTGGGCTGCATCGGCGCCCATGACCTGGCCGCGCGCATGGCGAGCGAGGTGCCCAAGCCGCGCGCCATCATCATCGGCGAGCCGACCATGATGACGGTGGTCCACGCCCACAAGGGCGCGCAGATCTACATCACCACGTTCACCGGCTTCGAGGCGCACTCCTCGATGACCCATCTCGGCGTCAGCGCCATCCATTTCGCCGGCGAGTTCATCCACTATCTCAATGAGGTGCAGGAGGAGCTCGAGGCCAAGGCGCCCAAGAACAGCGAGTTCATGCCGGCGGCCGCCACCTTCAATGTCGGCACCATCACCGGCGGCACGGCGGGCAACATCCTGGCCCGCGAATGCGAGGTCCTGTGGGGCTATCGCGAGCTGCCGACCGAGCCGATCGAGGCACTGGGCAACCGCGCCTTGGAATGGCTGGAAAAGGAGCTGCTGCCCAGGATGAAGGCCAAGCATCCGGCGGCGGCGATCGGCACGGTGCTGCGCTCCTCGACGCCTGCTTTCTCGTCGGAGGGCAACGACGAGGCCAAGGCGCTGGCGCGAAGCTGGTCGGGATCCAACACCGTGGGCAGCGTAGTCTACGGCACCGAGGCCGGCATCTTCCGCAAGGTGCTGGGCGTGCCGACCGTGGTGTGCGGTCCGGGCGACATCGCCCAGGCGCATCAGCCCAACGAATACATCCTCGCCCCCCAGATCGACGCTTGCGAGGTCTTCATGCGCAGGATGGTCGAGTGGTGCAGCCGGGACTGAGGCTGGGGGCGCGCCACTCCAGTGGCGCGTCTTTTCACGCTCTTCCAGAAGACCATGACGCGCCACTGGAGTGGCGCGCCCGCAGCGCTACTTCAGCTTCACGCCCGTTACACGCAGGAGCCCATCCGGCATCGGCTTGAAACCTTCCAGCCGGTTGGTGTGCGCGATCAGGTATTGCGGGTGGTAGAGGTAGAGGATCCAGCCGTCGGCCAGGAACTTGGCCGCTAGCTTTTCGTAGATCGCCTTGCGGGCGGCAGGATCGGTGACGGCGCGCGCCTCCTGGTGCAGGGAATCGACTTCCTTGCTGCAGTACTTGCCCATGTTCTGCGGCGCGCCGCACATCTGGTAGATCACCGAATTGCCGTCGGGATCGATGCGGCCGCTCCAGGTGTTCATGTAGAGCTGGAATTCGCCGTCCTCGGCCTGCTTGAGCGCCGTGGCGACTTCGGTGACGCGGATCCTGAGGTCGAAGCCGGCCTCGGCCACCATCGACTGCACGACCTCGGCGACCGCCCGCGTCTCGGGCGTGTTGCTGACCATGAAGTCGATCGGCACGCGCGCGCTAACGCCCGCCTCCTTGAGCAACGCCTTGGCCTTGGCGAGGTCGCGCTTGGGAACGGGAAACTTCGACTGGTAATAGAAGTTCTGCGGATTGACCCACTGGTTGCCCGGCACGAATTCGCCGTTGAATACCACCTGGTTCAGCGCTTCGCGGTCGATCGCGAGGTCGAAGGCCTGGCGCACGCGCGCATCCTTGCCCAGCGGGTTGTTGGCCTTGGGCCCGTTGTCGACGTTCACCAGCAGGCCGAACCAGCCGATCGACACCGCCTTGCTGAGCTTGAGCCTGGAATCGTCACGCACGGTCTTGATGTCGGTGGCGAGCACGCGTTCCATCATGTCGAGCCCGCCCGAGCGCAGGTTGGCCAGCCTGACCGTGGCGTCGACGATGGGCAGGTAGGTGATCTTGTCGACGAAGACCTGGTCCTTGTTCCAGTAGTCGGCGAATTTCTCGACCACGATGCGATCCTGCTGGACGCGCTCGACGAATTTGTAGGGACCGGCGCACACCGGCTTCAGGCCGAACTTGTCGCCGGTGGCCTCCGCCGCCTTGGGCGAGACCATCATGCCGGCGCGGTCGGTGAGCTGGGCGAGCAGGGGCGAGAAGGGCGTCTTGAGGATGAGCTTGATGGTTGCGGGATCGACGACCTCGACGCTGTTGACCTGCGCCAGCTCGGGCTTGCGGAACGATCCCTTCATGTTGAGATGGCGCTCGAGGCTGTGCTTCGCGGCGGCCGCGTCGAAGACCTCGCCGTCGTGGAACTTCACGCCCGAGCGCAGCTTGATGGTGACGGCGAGTCCGTCCGCCGAGACCTCGTGGCCGGTCGCGAGCTGCGGCACGATGTTGGCCTTCTCGTCGATATCGAACAGCTTGTCGCACAAGGTCGCGAAGACGATGCGCGCGGTGTAGGTGCGCGACAGCGAGGGGTCGAGCACGTCGGGGTCATCGCCAATCCCGATGCGCAGATGACCCTGGGCGAAGCTGTTGCCGGCGGCCAGGCACAAGGCCAGGGCCGCCGCGGTGCGACGGGCGGTCTGCATCATATCGTTCTCCGTCCTATTTCAGCTTCACGTCCATCACCCGGATCAGGCCGTCTGGGTAGGGCTTGAAGTTCTCCAGCCGCGCGGTGTGGGCGATCAGGTAGTTGGGATGGTAGACGTAGATCATCCAGCCGTTGGGCAGGAACTTCGCGGCGATCTTCTCGTAGGCCTTCTTACGCGTTGCGAAGTCGCTGGCGGCGCGCGCCTCGCGGTGCCACTCGTCGATCTCCTTGTCGCAGTAGCGGCCGGTGTTCAGCGGCGAGCCGCAGGTCTGGTAGAGCACGGTATTGCCGTCGGGATCGGTGCGGCCGCTCCACTGGTTCTCATAGAGCTGGAAGTCGCCGTCCTCGGCGGCCTTGAGCCCGGTCGCCGCCTCGACCACCCGGATCTTGAGGTCGAAGCCGGTCTCGGCCACCATCGACTGCAGGACCTCGGCGACTTGCCGGATTTCGGGGTTGTTGGCGACCATGAAGTCGATCGTGAGCCGGCCGGTGACGCCCGCGTCCTTCATGAGCGCTTTGGCCTTGGCGATGTCGCGCTTGGGGATGGGGAATTCCTTCATGTACCACGGGCTCTGCGGGTTGACCCATTGGTTGCCCGGCACGAACTCGCCGTTGAACACGACCTGGTTCAGGGCCTCGCGGTCAATCGAGAGATCGAAGGCCTGGCGCACGCGCGCATCCTTGCCCAGCGGATTGTCCGCCTTGGGCCCGTTGGCGACGTTGACGAGCAGGGCCCAGAAACCGAGCGACACCGCCTTGCTGAGCTTGAGCCTGGGATCGTCGCGCACCGTCTTGATGTCGGTGGCGAGCAGGCGCTCCATCAGGTCGAGCCCGCCCGAGCGCAGGTTGGCCAGGCGCACCGTCGAGTCGACGATCGGCAGGTAGGTGATCCTGTCGACGAAGACATGCTCCTTGTTCCAGTAGTCGGGGAACTTCTCGACCACGATCTTGTCCTGCGGAATGCGCTCGACGAACTTGTAGGGGCCGGCGCAGACCGGCTTCAGGGCGAACTTGTCGCCCGCGGCCTCGGCGGCCTTGGGCGAGACCAGCATGCCGGCGCGGTCGGTGAGTTGGGCGAGCAGCGGCGAGAAGGGCTGCTTGAGGTTGAGCTTCACAGTCAGCGGGTCGATGACATCGACGGTGTCGACGGCGGCGAGCTCGGGCTTGCGGAACGAGCCCTTCATGTTCATGTGCCGTTCGAGGCTGTATTTGGCGGCGGCCGCGTCGACCGGCTCGCCGTCGTGGAACTTCACGCCCGGGCGGAGCTTGATCGTGACCGTCTTGCCGTCGGCCGAGGTCTCGGAGGAGAGTGCGAGCTGCGGCACGATGCCCGCTTTCTCGTCGATATCGAACAGCTTGTCGCACAGCGCGGCGAAGACGATGCGCGTCGTGTAGAAGCGCGACGTCGTCGGATCGAGGCCGTCGGGATCGTCGCCCAGGCCGATGCGCAGGTTGCCCTGCGCGACGGCACTGCCAGCGGCGAGGCAGAAGGCGAAGGTCAAAGCGGCACCGCGGACTGTCGGTCTCATGATGTCTCCATCGCGCACACTGTCATCCTGACAGAATCGGTGCTGCACGCACCATGCCAGTCCAGCTTAATCACTCCGTCGGAACGTAAATCCTAGGTGATCGCCGCCAGGGCCTGCGTCAGGTCGGCGATCAAATCGTCGGGATGTTCGATGCCGACCGACAGGCGGATGGTCGTGTCGAGCACGCCGATGCGGTCGCGCACCTCGACCGGAACGCCGGAATGCGTCATGGCGGCGGGGTGGCTCGCCAGCGATTCGGTGCCGCCGAGACTGACTGCCAGCTTGAAGATCTGCAAGGCGTTGAGGAAGGCGAACGCCTCTTTCTCTCCGCCCTTGATGTCGAAGGAGAAGGTCGAGCCTGGGCCCGTGCATTGCCGGGCGAAGACCGCCTGTGCCTCCGAGCCTTCGTCCAGGAAAGCCAAGTGGTGCACCTTGTCGACCTTGGGATGGTCGCGCAGGTATTCGGCAACAAGCAGGGCATTGGTATTCGACCGCTCCATCCGGAGCCCCAGCGTCTCGAGCGAACGGCCCAGCATCCAGCAAGAGTGCGGGTCGAGGTTCGTGCCGACGCTGCCACGCAGCGCCTTGATCGGCGCGATGGTCGCCTTCGAGCCCAAAGCGGCGCCGGCAATGAGGTCGGAGTGGCCGCCGACATACTTGGTGAGCGAATAGACCGAGACGTCGGCGCCATGGTCGAGGGGGCGCTGGAACACCGGGCCGAGCAGGGTGTTGTCGCAGACCAGGACGGGCCGAAAGCCCTGGGCCGTCCCGATCTCGTCGGCGATCCGGCGTAAAAGCTTGATATCGACCAGCGTGTTGGTCGGGTTGGCCGGCGTCTCGATCATGATGACCGATACCCGCCCCTTGCCGCGCGCCTCCTGCACGGCGGCGCGAATGACGGGCTCGCTCACGCCATCGACGAAGCCGACGGCGCCGATGTTGAAGTCCGCCATGGTGCGCGCCAGCAGGGTCTCGGTGCCGCCGTAGAGCGGCTGCGAATGGAGGATCACGTCGCCGGGCCGGGCGAAGGCGAGGATGGTGGTCGAGATCGCCGACATGCCGGAGGAGAACAGCACGCAGGACTCAGCGCCTTCGTAGACCGCGAGCCGGTCCTCGACGATCTCGCTGTTGGGATGGTTGAAGCGGGAATAGACGAGACCGGCGCCGGTGCCTTCGGGCGGCTTCTTGCGCCCCGCGCTATAGTCGAAGAAGTCGCGACCTTCTTCAGCCGAGCCGAAGACGAAGGTCGAGGTGAGGAAGACCGGCGGCTTGACCGCGCCCTCCGACAGCATCGGATCGTAGCCATAGCTCAGCATCAGGGTCTCGGGCCTCAGCACATGATTGCCGATACGGGTCTTGGACGGACGTGGCGCGGCCATGGCGTGTCTCCTGTCGGCGGTTACGCTGATGCGACAGGATACTACGTGTGTTTCATGTCTGCCGTGTGTTCGCTCTCCGTCCAAGCGTCTCCCAGGTCTCGCGGGAGATTTCGTGCAGATCCACCAATCGACCGCCGCCAAGGTCCTTCTGGCCGGCGGATGTCATGCCGACCTTGTGCAGCACGCGGGCGGATGCGGCATTGGCTGGATTGGTGGTGGCGACCATCCTTTGAAGGTTGTGCTGATCGAAACCGATATTGAGGAACTCGGCAGCGGCCTCCGTGGCGTAGGCGCGGCCCCAGACCGTCGGATCGAACATGTAGTTGATCTCGACGTCCTTCAGCGACTCGATCCAGAACAGGCCGCCGCGCCCGATCAGCTGCGTGCCGCCCTTCTCGAAGATCGCGAAGGGGCCATAGCCGCGCGTCGACCACTGCTCGCGGGCGACGGCGACGATGCGTTCGGCTTGTCCGGCAGGGTCTGCCGCAATCTCCGCCGCGCGGGACAGGTATCGATGCACGGCCGGCTGCGGTGAGGGCGGTGTAGCCGGCGAGATGGTTTGAGGCCAAAGGCTCGAAGCGCAGGCGAGCGGTCTCGAACATCTCACATCAAGCCCGGCTCACCGAGATCCGTGCCGTCGACGAGGCGGCTGTAGCGATAGGGGTGCGGGTCGACGATCGGCGAGTCGCCGGCAACGATGTCGGCGGCGAGCCGCCCCGCGGCGGGACCGATGCCGAAGCCGTGGCCGCTGAAGCCGGCGGAGACATGCAGACCCGGCAGCTTGTCGATGGCGGAGATCACCGGAATCCAATCGGGTGTGAAGTCGATCAGACCGCCATATTTGTGCACGACCTTGACGTTGGCGAGCTCGGGATAGATCTCGCCGATGCGCTTCAGCGCGAAGCTGACCAGCTTCTCCTGCGCCGGCGGGTCGTACGTGCGCATGCGCTCGAACGGCGAGACCGTGTCATTGCGCCAGTTCAGGATCGCTTCAGGGCCATCGAAGAACGAGCGGCCGACGCGGATGGTGACGAGCTTGTAACGCTTCCTGAAGGTGCGCCAGAACGGCCGGGCGTACATGAGGCCCTGCGGGCTGAGCTCGAGCAGGCCGCGTCCGCTGATGCCGATCGTGTAGCCGCCGTCGAGCCGGCGGCGGAACGTGACGTCCGGCGTCGAGATGCCGCCTTCGATGACCTGCGGCGCCGGCGCGGTGAAGAACGAGGTCGATCGCACGCCGGCCAGCGGCATGTCGATGCCGTGGTGGCGGCAGAACATCGAGGTCCAGACGCCGCCGGCGACCAGCACGGCGCTGGTTTTGATCGTGCCTTTCTCGGTGGCCACGCCGGAGATGCGCCCCGCCGAGGTTTCTAGCCCGCGCGCCGCGCAATCCTGATGGAGGGTGGCGCCGAGCCGCCGCGCGCCTTCGGCGATCGCCGGCACGGCGAGCGCGGGTTCCGCCCGGCCGTCGGTCGGCGAATGGATGCCACCGATCCAGCTCTCGGTGCTGCCCGGCGTCATCGCCTTGGCCTCGGCCGCGGACAGCACGTGGCTGCGCATCTGCATCTCGCGGGCCTTGTCGGCCCAGCCCGCCCACCGGGCGAGGTCGCCTTGGCTGGTCGTCACATAGATGAGGCCGGTGCGGCGAAAGCCGGTCTCCGCGCCGAGCTCCTCGTTCAGGCCGCCCCACATGTCGACGGCGCGCTGGGCCAGCGGCAGTTCGCGCAGATCGCGGTTCTGCTGGCGGCACCAGCCCCAGTTGCGGCTGGATTGCTCGCCGGCGATGTAGCCCTTCTCGACCACGGCCACCGAGTGGCCCTTCTTGGCGAGATGGTAGGCGGCGGTGATGCCGGCGATGCCGCCGCCGATCACGACGACGTCGGCGGATGGGGGCAGCGTTGCATCGCTCTGGATGCGGGTGACGGGAGGGGACATTGGGTGGAACTGCCTCAGAGGTGGGTGTCGAGCACGCTCATGATCCAGATCAGCTTCGCCTCGTCGGCCGACCGGTTGGCGATGCCATGCGGGAGGTTGCTCTTGAACTGGAAGCTGTCGCCCTCGCCGAGCTCGGTGGTGCTGTCGCCGACGGTCAGCACGACGCGGCCGGACAGCACCAGTCCGCCCTTGTCGCCGGTGCCGATCAGCACGTCCTCGCTGATGCTGCCGGGCGCCATGGTGATGATCATGAAGCGCAGATTGTCGTCGTTGCGCGGCGACAAAAGATCTTTCACCAGGCCGGTGCCGCTGGCGACGATGCGCGGGCGCTGGTCGGCCCGTCTGACGAAGGGCGTGTCGTCGCCCGTGACGCCGCTCTTGGGATCGAGGAACTCCCAGAGATTGACGCCGAGTGCGGTGCGCAGCCGCTGCAGCGTCTTCATCGACGGATTGGAATTGCCACGCTCGATCTGGCTGATGATGCCGGCGGAAACGCCGGCCTTCGCCGCCAGGTCGAGGATCGTCAGCTTGTGATCGGCCCGCAGCTGGCGCAGCCGCTCGCCGATCTGGCGCGGATCGCTGCCGGGCACGGAATTCTCGGCCGGCCGTCTATTTTCATTAGCTTGCACGGTCGGGCGCCAAGATAGCGCCATTCTCGACAAAGTGGAAGGGAGTATTCATTAAAATGAAATTTCGATGAGAAATTTGAATAAATGCCGGTCACCGTCGGCTTTTTCTCATCGAGCGCGTCCAGGCCTGCAGGACTTTTTCGATGCTGCTCACCAGGCCGTTGGCGTGGCGGGACAGCAGATGGTTGCCCTGGCTCATCAGCGTGACCGGCAGCACGACGGTGGGCGTGAACGGACGCCAGCCGAGGCCGGCCAGACCGGTGTTGAGCGCGAAACTGTCGACCAGCGCCACGCCCAGCCCACGCTGGACGTAACAGGCGGCAACGAGGCTCATGGTCACCTGCAGGCCGATCTGCCGGCGCGTGCCGGCACTCTCGAAGGCCTGGTCGAGCAACTGGCCGAAATGCGTCTCGCGGCCGAACGAGATCAGCGGGTGCAGGGCGAGATCGTTTGGCGTGATCGTCTCGCGCTCGAGCAGCGGATGGCCGAGCGGCGCGATCAAGACCATCTCCGCCGCGCCCAGCGTTCGCACCGTCAGTCCGGGAAGCTGCACCGGTGACAGCGTCACGCCGAAATCGGCCTCGCCGGCGGCAACGGCTTCGGCGACGTTGCGGGCCGGCAGCAGGTGCGAGGAGAGGCGGACGGCCGGATTGGCCTTCTGGAACGCCGCCGCGGCCGCCGGCAGCAGCGCCGTCGCGCTCGACGACGAGGCGACCACGCGGACGAGCGCGGCGCCGCCGGTCTTCACCTCACCGGTCAGCCGCTCGAAGGCCGACAATTCGCTCATGATGCGCTGGGCGTCGGGCAGCAGGCGTTGCGCCTCCGGTGTCGGATAGAGACGACCCTTGATGGGGCGCAACAGCCTGAAGCCCAGGTTTCGCTCGATCGCGCGCATGGCCTTGCTGACGGCAGGTTGCGAAATGCCGAGGAAGGACGCGGCCCCCGTGATCGTCCCGCTGCGCATCACGGCATGGAAGATCTCGAGCTGCCGGGCATTCATGGCCAGACCATAACCGGAGGTTATGGGATTGCTCAATGTCTTCTGTCGACGCTGCCGCGCGGCCCGTCATAGTCGAAGGCACAGCAACGGGAGCTTTTCGTCGACATGGGCATGCGCGTTGGCGTGGATATCGGCGGCACCTTCATCGACTTCTGCCTGTGGGACGAGACCAAGGAGGAGCTGCACAGCCTCAAGGTTCTGACCACACCCCAGACGCCCGGCGCCGAGCTGCTGCGCGGCCTCGACCTGCTGCAGGAACGCCACGGCGTCAGGCCGTCCGACATCACGAGCTTCGTGCACGGCACCACGGTCGGCATCAACACGGTCATCCAGCGCAAGGGCGCATCGCTGGCGCTGCTCACCACCGAGAATTTCGAGGACGTGGTCGAGCTGGCACGCCTGCGCATGCCCGAGGCCTACAGCCTGTTCTCGCGGCGCGGGGCGCCGCTGGTGCCGCGCGATCGCATCTTCGGCATCCGCGAACGCATGCTGTCCGACGGCACGGTAGAGCAGGCCGTCGACGAGGCGTCCGTCGTGACGGCGGTCGAGAAGGCCCTGGCCAAGGGCGTCGACGGCATCGTCATCTCCCTGCTCAACGCCTATCGCAATCCGGCGCACGAGGCCCAAGTGGCGGCGATCGCCGCCCGCGTCGCCCCTCAGCTGTTCGTCTTTCGCTCGAGCGAGGTCTGGCCGATCATCCGCGAGTACGAGCGCACGACGACGGCGCTGATCAACGGCTATGTCCATCCCAAGGTCAGCGATTACCTCGAGAAGCTGATCGAGGGCCTGGAGAGCCGTGGCGTGACCGCCGAGCCGCTGATCACCAAGTCCAACGGCGGCATCATGCGCGCCGAGCTCGGTAAGCGCGCCTGCGTCAGCATGGTCCTGTCGGGCACCGCGTCGGGCGTGATGGGGGCGGCCTGGGTCGCCCGGGAAGCGGGCCATCCCAACGTGATCACGCTGGACATCGGCGGCACCAGCGCCGACGTCGCCCTGATCATCGACGGCCGGCCGCAGTTTGGCTTGGGCGAGAAGATCGGCGACCTGCCGCTCTACATCCCGAGCGTGGCCGTCTCGTCGATCGGCGACGGCGGCGGATCGATCGCCTGGGTCGACGGCTTCGGCGTGCTCAAGGTCGGACCGGAGAGCGCCGGCTCGGCGCCGGGACCGGCCTGCTACGGCCGCGGCGGCACCTTGCCCACCATCACCGACGCCTTCGCCGTCTGCGGCTTTTTGGGCCAGCACGACCTCGCCTACGGCGCGTTCCGCCCTGACGTGGCGCTGGCGCGGGCCGCCATCGGCACGCTGGCCAGCCGCATCAACCTCGGGCTCGAGCAGACCGCGGAGGCGATCATCCGCATCGCCATCTCCGGCATGTTCGTCGAGGTCAACAAGCTCGTCGCCCGCTACGGCGTCGACACGCGCGACTTCGCCCTGCTGCCGTTCGGCGGCGCCGGCCCGATGCTGGGCTGCTTCCTGGCCCGTGAGCTCGGCATGCAGCGAGTCCTGATCCCGTCGCGTCCCGGCGTGGTGAGCGCACTCGGTGGCCTCGTGGCGAACGTCAAGAACGACTTCATCCGCACGCTCTTCATCATGGCAAGCGACGGTGACGCGAATCGGCTGCGCGATGCGGCGAAGGCGCTGCAGGCGGCTGGAACGGCCTGGTTGCGCGACGACCAGGAATTCACCGGCGAGGCCGCGTATGTCTGGTTCGCCGACATGCGCTACCGCGGCCAGTCCTTCGAGATCGAAGTGCCGCTCGCGGACGGCCTCATTGAGACCGGCGACATGGCGGCGATTGCCGAGGCATTCCATCGTGCCCACGAAGGCATCTACGACTTCTGCGATCGCGACTCCGCCGTGCAGATCATGAACCTGCGCCTCGTCGTCTCGGGCGCCTCGCTCAAACCCTACCTTCGCCCTCTGGCACGCGCCGTGAGCGAAGCGCCCGTTGCGGAGCAGACGCTAAAAGTCTTCTTCGACGGCGACTGGCACGACGTTCCCTTTTATCGCCGCGCAGCGCTGGAGGCACATCACCGCTTTTCCGGCCCCTGCGTCATCGTGCAGGACGACACGACGGCCTGCGTGCCGCCCGGCTTCGGCGCCACGGTGGACGGCAGCGGCAACATCGTTCTCGAGCGGGCGGAGTGACGGCCATGAAAGTCGACAAGGTGACGCTCGAGATCCTCGCCAACCACATGCGGGCCGCGGCCGAGAGCATGGCCTACACGCTCTATCGCACGGCGCATTCGACGTTCGTCAAGGAGACCGAGGACTTCACCATCCAGATCCTCGATGCGGCGGGCCGCACGGCCGCCGTGCCCATGGACCTCGGCGCGACCTGGTATCCCGGCCTCGACTACGGCCGCGCCATTCCGATGATCTCCTCCTACGAGCCGGGCGACATCGCGCTCACCAACGACCCCTATTCGGGCTATCTCGCCACGCATACGCCCGACCTCGTGCTGTGGAAGCCGATCTTTCATGAGGGCGAGCTGCTCTGCTTCACCGCCGGCCACATCCACAACACCGACATGGGCGGCGCCGTGCCGGCCAGCCTCTCGCGCGCCCTGACGGAGATCCACCAGGAAGGCATCCGCTTCAAGCCCACCAAGCTCTATCGCGCCGGCGTCCTGAACCAGGAGCTGCTGGACGTCATGATGACCAACGTCCGCAAGCCCGATCTCAACGTCGGCGACCTGAAGGCCTTCGTCGGCGCCATGAACACCGGCGAGCGCAAGGTGCGTGAGCTTATCGTCAAGTTCGGCGCCGACACGCTGCGCCAGGGAATGAGCGACCTTTTGGACTATGCCGAGCACCAGGCGCGCGAGATCCTGCGCTCGATCCCCGACGGCGAGTATTTCTTCTCCGACTACGCCGACGAGGACGGGCCGGACGGCTATCCCGCGCGTCTGGCGGTGACCCTGCGCATCAACGGCGATTCCGCCATCCTCGACTTCACCGGCAGCGACCCGCAGCTCACCTCGTCGCTCAACGTGCCGACCGGTGGCAATCCGCACCACACGCTGATGCTGGTCGGCGTCTACTACATCCTCTACTCGCTCAATCCCAACCTGGTGCTGAATTTCGGCCTGACGCGGCCGTTCCATTGCATCCTGCCCGAGGGAACGGTGGTCAATCCGCAGTTCCCCGCCGCGGTCGGCATGCGCAGCCTGACCTGCGGCCGTATCCGCAGCCTGCTGTTCGGTGCCTTCGGCCAGGCCATGCCCGAGCGCATGCCGGCGGCTCCCGCGGGCTCGAGCTCGATCGTCAATGTGATGACTCACGATGATCGTACCGGCGAGGCGGTGATCGCCGCGGTCAATCCGGTGGTCGGCGGCTCCGGCGGCATGCCGACGGGCGACGGCACCAACGGCAGCGGCGCCGATGCGGCCTATCTCAAGAACACACCGGTCGAGATCACCGAAGCCGAGGTGCCGATCCGCTTCCGCCGCTATGGCCTCGCATCGGGCACGGGCGGCGCCGGCCGGTGGCGCGGCGGCCTCGCGACGCACATGGAGTTCCAGGTCTTCACCCCCAACACACGCATCACCGCGCGCAACCGCGACCGCTGCCGCTTCCAGGCCTGGGGCGTTTTGGGCGGCAAGGCGGGTCGCGGCTCGACGATGTCGCTGAACCCCGGCCGTCCCGACATGCGCGTGCTGAACAACATCGACACCTTCACCGCCGGTCCCGGCGACATCGTCAGCATCGTCTCGCCGGGCGGCGGCGGCCGCGGCGACCCGCTCGACCGCGAGCCCGAGCGCGTGCTGCGCGACGTGATCTGCAACTACGTGGCCATCGCCGATGCCGAGGCCGAGTACGGTGTGGTGCTGACCGGCCTTGGCGACGATAGGGGCATCGACCTCGCGGTCGACCTGCCCGCGACCGAGGCGCTGCGCGCGCAGCGCCGCCGCAACGAGCCCCATCCGCACTTCCATTTCGGCGCCGCGCGCGAGGCCTACGAGCGCGTGTGGACCCGCAGCGCCTACGACGCCATGACCGCTCTGCTGGCGAGCCTGCCCGTCCACTGGCGCTTCTTCGTGAAGCGAAAGCTGATGGAAGGACTCCAGCGCGAAGGCAGTGGCGCCGCCGACGTCCAGGCTGTGTGGCAGGCCTTGCTCGCCGAGCTGCCGTATATACGGCCTGAGCGCGCGGCGGCTGAATAGGTGGTGAAAGGAAGGCTCATGCGCAAGATTTCCACGGCGTCGGCATTGATCGGCCGTCGCTCTCTGCTCCTGTCCTCGGCGGCTACCGTCGCGGCGCCGGCCATCGTCCGCGCCGAAGCGCCGTGGCCGGCCAAGCCCATCCGCATCATCGTGCCCTTCGGCCCCGGCGGCTCGACCGACATCTCTATGCGCATTCTGGCGCCCAAGCTCAGCGAGATGCTCGGTCAAACCTGCGTTGTCGAGAATCGCGCCGGGGCAGGGGGCGTGGTCGGTACGGACATCGTCACCAAGTCGGCACCCGATGGATACACTCTCGGGCATTGCACCGTCTCCCAGGTCGTCATCGCGCCCGCCTTGTACGAGCGCCTGCCGTTTGCGCCGGAGAAGGACCTGACGCCGATTTCGCCGACCGTGTTCGTGCCGATGTGCCTGTCGGTCACGCGCAAGGGCCTCAAGGTGAACTCGGTGCAGGAGCTGGTCGCGGAAATGCGCGCCAACCCGGGCAAGCTCAGCTACGCCAGCAACGGCATCGGCGCCACCAGCCATCTCGCCGGCGCGAACCTGCTGCGCCTCACCGGTTGCCAGGCCGAGCACGTTCCGTACAAGAGCGGCGCCGAGGCCATCCAGGCGTTGGTCAATGGCGACGTGCAATGGGCCTTCGACGTGCCGGTGCTGCACGGTCCGCACCATCGTGACGGCAACCTGCGCATCCTCATGGCGTCGCCCGACCGGCAGCCGCTGATCCCGGACGTGCCCAATCCCACCGAAGCCGGGCT
>DATGZZ010000327.1:0-3189 GCA_035296945.1 Reyranella sp. | reverse complement strand
CGCCTGACGGATAGATCCGCGGACCGGCGATGACGCCTTCGTCGATCGCGCGCTTGAGCCCGAACGCAGGCCCGCCCAGATCACGAACGGTGGTGAACCCGCGCATGAGCGTGTCCGCAGCCTCGGCGCCCGCCACCAGGTTGAGGTAGCCCATATCCGCTGTCAGCAGCGCCGCGAGAGTCGGCCGCACAAGCATCGCGTGCCAGTGCATGTCGATCAGCCCGGGCATCAACGTGCGCCCGCCACCGGCGATGATCTTGGTGTTGGCGCTACGATCGACTGGAATCGGGTCCTTCGAGATCCTGTCGATCGTGTTCCCGCGGACGAGGACGTTCATGCTGCCGCTCAACGTGCTGCCCTTGCCGTCGAAGATGCGGACGTTCTCGAAGAGGAGGATGCCGGACGGCGCTGAAGATTGCGGTTGAGCGAATGCGCTGACGTCGGCGAGACAAAGCATGGCAATCAGGGCAGCGACCGTGCGAGCGATCATGAGCGTCCTCCGATTCCTCGCCAATTCAATCAGAAGTATAGCGCCCGCCCGGGAGATCGCCTTGTCCGTTATCCGGGTCGCAGCATCATATCGACGGCCCGCCATTGTGGCCGAACGGCGCGCCCGACGGCGTGGCGTCCGGCGTCTTGCCGCGTTGCCCGATCTTGGGCTCGGTACCTTTCAAAAGGCGCGCGATGTTCTCGTGGTGCCGCACCCAGACCAGGGGCACCAGCAGCGTGAGCAGTGTCGCTGCGTAGGAACTGGCCAGGAACCAGGCTGCGATCGCGGCGATCACGACGCTGAGCAGGGCGGCGAGTGACGAATAGCGCAAGACTGCCGCGAACAGCAGCCACGCGGCGCAGGCGATGGCCCCAACCGGCCACGACAGGCCCCACATGATGCCGAGCGTGGTCGCGACGCCCTTGCCGCCCTTGAAGCGCAGCCACACCGGGAACATGTGACCAAGCACGGCGCCTGCGGCGGCGCCCACGGCAGCGATCTGACTGACGTGAACAAAGATCAACACGGCGGCGACGCCCTTCAAGGCATCGAGCAGCAGGGTCGCCGCGGCCAGCCCCCTGCGCCCGGTGCGCAGCACGTTGGTCGCGCCGATATTGCCCGATCCGACCTTGCGGATGTCCCCCAGGCCTGCGGCGCGCGTCAGCAGCAGACCGAACGGAATCGAACCCAGCAGGTAGCCAACCAGGAACGGTCCCAGCAGCAGGACCAGGATGGATTCCATCTGCTTACACCAGGCGCTCTAGGGGCTGACGATCTTGCAGTTGGTTGAATCGATGTAGGACGTGGTCGGCGGGCCGATCAACTCGGTGGTGATCTGCTCGCCGGGCTGGATCATGAGCGGCCCGAGATAGTCCGTCGAGACCGGACGGCCGGCGTTCATGAAGGTGCATTCGGCCTGGGTGTTGATGGGATTTCGGGTGTTGGACGTGATCGTCACCGTCACCTGCCAGTAGCGCGAATCGCCATAGGTCAGGTTGGTGGCACCCAGTGTCACCAGCGGCTGCGGCGTCGAGAAGGTGGGGACGGGCCGCGGCCCGCTGCGCCGCAGTTGCGGCTGCGGCCGGGCGCCGATGGTCTCGGGCGGACGATAGCCCGCGGTGCGCGGATCGAACGCAGCGTTGGGATCCTGCGTCGACGGCGGCGGGCTGGCGCCGCCGCCCGAACCCAGGGTCGCCGTGCCGCCGCCTGGCACGCCGAGCGGCTGCGGCGAAAGCGGCGCGGCGCTGATCGACGAGCCGCCCGATCCAATGGTCGTCGTCGGCGGTGGCGGCGCGAGCGGCGTCGGTGCGGGCTGTGCCTGCAGCGGCGTCGGCGTCGGCTGCGCTTGCGGCGTGACGCCGCCGACCTGGGTCTGCAGGCGGTCGTAGCAGGAGAGCCGCGACTGCGTGTCGGTCATCTCGCCACAGATCTGGATGTGCCGTGTCAGGGCATCGAGCAGGTCGTCGCGCGACTGGCCGCGTTGCTGGGCTGAGCTCGCGCCCGCGAACGCCATGCCGGCGGCACCGATAAGAAGTGACTGTCGAAGCATCATGCAACGCCCTGGTTGATGGAAGGACACGACCATAGCAGACGAAAAGGCCGTTTGGAGGCAGCTTTTAGCTGCCCGACTGCTATTACGCGGCCCTGGCCGCCGTCACAAAGCTGTCGTCGCGATAGATGGTACGGCCGCCGACGATGGTCGCCATGACGCGGCCCTGCACCGGGCGTTCGTCGAACGGTGTGTTCTTGGTCTTGCTCCACAGTTCGTCGCGATCGACCTTCCAGGCGTAGTCGGCGTCGAACACCACGAGATCGGCTGGCGCGCCTTTGGCCAGGCGGCCGCCGGGCAGGCCGAACAGGCGCGCTGGCGTGGCGGCCAGAAGTTGGAACAGGCGCGGCAGGCTGAGATGACCGTTATGCACCAGCTCGAGCGAGATCGGCAGCAGGGTTTCGAGCCCAATGCCGCCCGGCTCGGCCTGGGCGAAGGGCACGCGCTTGCTGTCCTGGTCCTGCGGGCGATGGTCCGACACGATGGCGTCGATGGTGCCGGCCTTCAGGCCCTCGACCACGGCCAGCCGGTCCTTTTCCGAGCGCAAGGGCGGCACCAGCTTGCCGAAGGTGCGGTAGTCGCCGACCGCGAGGTCGTTCAGCGCGAAGTAGGGGGCCGCGGTATCGCAGGTGATCTTCAGCCCGCGCGCCTTGGCCGCCGCGATCGCCGCGACGGCTTCGGCCGTCGAAATCTTGGCGAGGTGCAGTCGGCCGCCCGTCATCTCGGCGAGCCGGATGTCGCGTTCGACCAGCATCACCTCAGCAAGCGGCGGATTGCCCGCGAGGCCAAGCCGGGTCGCCATCTCGCCGCTGGTCATGTGGCCGCCCGACAGCGTCGGCTCCTGCGGCAGGTGGACGATCAAGGCGTTGAAGGCCTTGGCGTAGTAGAGCGCGCGGCGCAGGACCTGGGCGTTGCCGATGGGATGGTCGGCGTCGGTGAAGGCAACGGCGCCGGACTCGGCCAGAAGGCCGATCTCGGCCAGCTCCTTGCCCTCGAGGCCGTTGGTCAAGGCGCCATAGGCGTACATGTTCACCAGCTTGATCTGGCGGGCGCGGCGGGCGACGAATTCGATCAGCGAGGCATCGTCGAACGGCGGCTCGTTGTCGGGCAGTAGCACCAGCGAGGTGATGCCGCCCACCGCCGCGGCGAT
>DATGZZ010000326.1:0-7168 GCA_035296945.1 Reyranella sp. | reverse complement strand
GCCGTCGCCATAGCGGATGGCCCGCCGCGCGGCATAAGGAAACGCGCCGCCGACGATGATCGGCGGATGGGGCTTCTGGAACGGCTTGGGCCACTGCTTCATCTTGCCGAAGTTCACGAATTCGCCGTGGTATTCGGGCTCCTCCTCGGCCCAGATCGTCTTCATCGCCTCGACGCGCTCGCGCGCGAGCTTGTGGCGGCTCTCGAAGGCCGTGCCGTGGTTCTCGATTTCGTCCTGGTTCCAGCCGTTGCCGACGCCGAACAGGAAACGGCCTTGGGAAAGCTGGTCGATGGACGAGACCATCTTGGCAGTGACGATGGGATCGCGTTGGGTGATCAGCGCAATGCCGGTGCCGATCTTGAGCTTGGTCGTCACGGTCGCGGCCGTGTTGAGCGCCAGGAACGGATCCATCAGCTCGTAGTAGGCACGGACGAGGCCGCCCGATGCCGGATAGGCCGACTTGAGCGACGACGGGATGTGCGTGTGCTCGGGAACCCATAGGGATTCGAAACCGCGCTCCTCCATCGCACGCGCCAACGGCGCAGGTTGCATGGATTCCGTGGTGAAGAACATGACCGCGCCGATTTTCATGCTTCAACTCTCCCGATTGGGGCCAAATTGAGGACGAGGGGAACCAAAAAGCAAGGAGGGGTGTTGTCTCGACAGAAGGAGATCACCATGAAGCCCATCAGTTCAGTTCTTGCGCTCGCAGGCTTGGCCGTCAGCGTGGCCGCTTGCTCGGTGCAGGACCGCACGTACTATCCGCGCCAGGCCTACGCTCCGGCTACCACCACCTACTACAGCACGCCGGCGGGCACGGCTGTTACCACCACCGCCCCGGCCTACTACGCCGCCCCGGCCTACTACACCGAGGGACCCAGCTTCCAGAAGGCGAACGTGTATTCCTCGCAAGGGGACTACTACAGGAACTATCAGGGCATCCACGGTGGGCCGGAGCGCACCGGCTGGTAGTCTAAGCCTGCAGCATAGACCGGACGGCCGCCGCGACCTCGTCAACGGCGGTTTCCGGCATGTGCGCACTCATCGGCAGGCTGAGCACGGTCTCGGCCAACTTCTCGGCGAGCGGGAATGAGCCCTTGGGCAAGCCAAGATCGGCGTATGCCGCCTGAAGATGTGGCGGGATCGGATAGTGGATCAGCGAGCCGATGCCCGCCTTGTCGAGCGCCGCGATCAGTTCGGCCCGGCGCTCGGTGCGCACCACGTAAAGGTGCCAGACCGGTTCGGCCCATTGCGGCACGCGCGGCAGGCCGAGGCCGGGAATACCCGCCAGCTTGTCATCGTAGCGTGCGGCGATCCGCTGCCGGCGCTCGTTCCAGGCATCGAGCCTCGGCAGCTTCACCCGCAACAGAGCCGCCTGCATCTCGTCCAGGCGCGAGTTAAAGCCGCGCTCGAGGTTCACGTACTTCACCTTGCTGCCGTAGTTGCGCAGCACGCGCAGCCGCTCGGCCAGCTTGGCGTCGTCTGTTGTGACGGCGCCGGCATCGCCGAAGGCGCCGAAATTCTTGGTCGGGAAGAAGCTGTGCGCGCCGGCGTCGCCCAGCGCCCCGGTCCGCCGGCCGCGCACCTTGGCGCCCTGCGCCTGGGCCACGTCCTCGATCACCTTGAGCCCGTGCTTGCGCGCCAGCGCCATGATGGCGTCCATGTCGGCCGGCTCGCCGTAGAGATGGACCGGCATGATCGCCTTCGTGCGCGAGGTGATCGCAGCGGCGATGCGCTCGGGATCGATGTTGGGCCCGGCAGGTGTCGGCTCGACCGGTACGACCTTGGCGCCCACCGCCGTCACCGCGAGCC
The DNA here is from genome assembly GCA_035296945.1 of Reyranella sp. Lineage (GTDB taxonomy): Bacteria > Pseudomonadota > Alphaproteobacteria > Reyranellales > Reyranellaceae > Reyranella. Next base: position 5,356 of record DATGZZ010000326.1, on the reverse strand, counting down.
AGGTGGCGATGTAGGTGTTGGACGGCACGATCACCTCGTCGCCGGCGCCGAGGTCCCAGCCGCGCAGCACCAGCTCCAGCGCTTCGAGCCCATTGCCGAGACCGACGCAGTGTTTGGTGCCGCAGAAGGCGGCATACTCGGTCTCGAAAGCCTCGACTTCCTTGCCGAGCACGAACCAGCCCGATTCCATGACGCGGGCGAAGGCTGCATCGAGCTCGGGCTTCAGCTCGGCGTAGACCGATTTCATGTCGAGGAAGGGGATCATGACCTGCTTGCCGCTTCGCGTTTGAAGGCATCGTAGTCGCGCAGATACTCGGCGTCTTCATAGAGCGTCGAGGCGATCACCAGGATCGCAGCGTCGTCAGCGAAATCCGTGAGCTCGTGCCACACCCAGGTGCCGACATAGAGCGCCCGCGCCGGATCGTCGAGGGTCACGCTCTCCTGGACCCTGGCATCGTCGAGATGGACGCGGCAGCCACCGCTCATGGCCACGAACACCAGCTGAGAGTCGCGATGACCGTGCCGGCCGCGCCATTGCCCCGGCGCGATGTGATGCAGCCAGAACAGGCGCTGCGGCTGGAACGGCAGGTCCTTCCCGGCCTCGAGGAAGTTGATGCGGCCGCGTTGGTCGACGGCGCCACGCACGTCGATCCAGCGACAGTTCCTTGTCTTCAGTCCGGCAACGCTCATCGGGGCACCGTCCGCAGCTTGCGCCATTGCATGTAGACCACGCCGCTCAGCGCCACGAGGCCGCCTGCGATCTGGTAGGCATTGGGCACGAAACCATAGGCCATTGACCACAATACGGCGAAAAACGGCACCAGATTGACCCACAGCGAGGCTACCGCCACGCCCAGCCGGCTGGCGCCGATGTTCCAGAAATAGCTGCCGAGCGAGCTGGCAAGCAAGGCGATGCCGATGAGCTGGGTCCATGCCCAGCCGTCCGTAACCGCCAGCGGCGAGCGCGACCAGCCGAGCGCGATCAACACGACGCTGAGCAGCATCGTCCAGCCGAAGGCCGACAGCGAGGCCACGTAGGCGCGATGGAGCTGGCTCGCGCGATCGAACCAGGCCTGTGCTTTGAGGCTGTAGAGCGTCCAGATCGAGTTCGACAGCAGCACGACGATCTCGCCACCGCCGAAGGTCACCGCTCCGGCGCCGACCAGCGTTGACGACACGAGGATCGCGCCGCCCAGCAAGGTCAGCGCCAGCGCCACCGGGAAGCCGGGATCGAACCGGAGCCCTGTCACCAGCCGCACCGTCACCGCCGATACCAGCGGGCCCGCGACGGCCACGGCGGCGGCGGTGATCGGATTGCTGAACTGCAGACCCAGCGTGTAGACGGCGAAGAAGCCGCCCATCATCAGGCCGAGCAGGGCGAAGCGGCGGAAATCGAGGTCGATGCGCAGGGCCTTGGCGCCCTCGACCAGCAGCAACAGCAAGCCCAGTGCCGCGCCCGCCACCGCCGTACGGATGGCCGACATCGGGATCAGGTCGAAATGCGCCAGCATGACCTTGCTGACGGGCACATTGGCGCCCCAGCTCGCGCCGACGAAGATCATCGCCGGAAAGGCGACCAGCTGATGACCGCGACTGTGCATCAGCGGCGTCGCACGGCCTCGTAGCCGACGCGGCAATCCTTGTAGACGTCGGGTTTCTCGGTCGAGACGCGTGCCTCGATCACACCGGGCTGGGCGAGGCAGAGGTCGAGGATGGCGTCGACCAGCGCTTCCTGCAGGTTGAAATGCCGGCTGCCGGCCAGCCTGGTGATGCCGTCATGCACCGTGTCGTAGTTCAGCACGTTGGCGATGCGATCGTTGTGCGCCTTGTCGTCCGGCGCCAGCAGCAGGTCGACGTTGACGACCACCGTCTGCGGCCCCTCTTTCTCGAAATCGTGGATGCCGATCGAGACTTGCAGGCGAAAGTCGCGGATGAAGATGCGGCGTTCCATGTCACGCCTTTCCCTTGCGATCGAAGGCGACGTCGCGCGGCCGGCCGCTGAGATGCTCGCCGCTGTCGACGATCAGCGTGTCGCCGGTGAAGGATGGCGTCTGCAGGATGAAGCGCAGCGCCCGCACCAGGTCGTCGAGCGTGACGCCGACGCGCAACGGATTGTCGGCGTGCTGCTCGGCGAAGCGCGCGTCGGTCTGGCTGCCGCTGCGCAGCGTCAGGCCAGGGGCGATGCCCGCCACCCTGAGCCGCGGCGCGAAGGCCTGGGCCAGAAGCTTGGTGAGACCCTGCAGGCCGACCTTGGACAGGGTGTAGGTGAGGAAATCCGGATTGAGGTTGTAGAGCTTCTGGTCGAGCAGGTTCACGATCACGCCGGTCTGGCCATCGGGCAGCTGCCGCGCCAGGGCCTGCGACAGCAGCAGGGGCGCGCGCAGGTTGATGGCCATGTGGCGGTCGAAGTCGTCGGCCTTGGCCGTGGGCGCGCGGTCGAGCTTGAACAACGAGGCGCAGTTGACCAGGCAGGTCAAGTGCACGCCCCGCGCACGGCACTTGCCGACCAGTGCCTCGGCCTGCCGCGCCGAGGAGAGGTCGGCGCGCACCGCCTTGGCCTTGCCGCCGGCCGCGGCGATGTCCGCCACCGTCTGGCGGGCCTCGGCGGTCGAGCGGTTATGGTGGATGAACACGAACCAGCCGTCGGCCGCCAGCGCCATCGCCAAGGCGCGGCCGACCCGCACCGCCGATCCCGTGACCAGCGCGCCGTTCATGATTTTCTTGCCGGCCCAACCACGCCAATCTACTAGCATGCGCCTATGACTTCGTCCCCGTTCGAAACCGTCGACTGCGTTGTGATCGGCGCAGGTGTCGTCGGCCTCGCCATCGCCCGCGCCCTTGCCCTTGCCGGCCGTGAGGTCATCGTTGTCGAGGCCGCCGAGGGCATCGGCACCGAGACCAGCTCGCGGAATTCCGAAGTCATCCACGCCGGCATCTACTACCCCAAGGGCAGCCTGATGGCGCGGACCTGCGTCGCCGGGCGGCGCCTGCTTTATGCCTTCTGCAAGGAGCACGGCGTGCCGCACCAGAACTGCGGCAAGCTGATCGTGGCGACCAACGAGGCCGAGAGCGACAAGCTCGCCGAGATCAAGGGCCGCGCCGAGGCCAACGGCGTCGAGGGCATGCGCCTCCTGAGCGCCGCCGAGGCGATCGCCATGGAGCCCAACCTGCACTGCACGGCGGCGCTGCTGTCGCCCAGCACCGGCATCATCGACAGCCACTCCTACATGCTGGCGCTGCAGGGCGACGCCGAGGCCTGCGGCGCCATGTACGCCTTCCACAGCCCGGTCGAGGCCGCGCGTGTCGCCAATGCCGGCATCGACCTCGAGGTCGGCGGCGCCGAACCGATGAAGCTGCGCTGCCGCCTCGTCGTGAACTCCGCCGGCCTGCATGCGCCGAGCCTGGCAAAAAAAATCGTCGGCCTGCCATCCGACTGCGTGCCGCAAGCGTACTACGCCAAAGGAAACTACTTCACCTTGGCCGGACGCTCGCCCTTCTCTCGCCTGATCTATCCCGTCCCCGTGCCGGGCGGGCTCGGCGTGCACATCACCGTCGACCTGGGCGGCCAGGCCAAGTTCGGCCCGGACGTCGAATGGATCGACAGCATCGACTACAACGTCGATCCCCATCGCGCCGACAAGTTCTATGCCGCCGTGCGCCGCTACTGGCCCGGCCTCAAGGATGGCGCCCTGCAGCCGGGCTATGCCGGCATCCGGCCCAAGACCGTGCCGCAGGGTGCGCCGGCCCAGGACTTCGTCGTGCAGGGTCCGGCCGATCATGGCGTGCCCGGCCTCATAAACCTCTTCGGCATCGAATCGCCCGGCCTCACGGCCTCGCTGGCGCTGGCCGAGCAGGTGCGCGACATCGCCGCGACATGACCTTGGCCCGGCGCGGCCTCTTCGCCGGCCTCGCGGGTCTGCTCGGCGGCTGCTCTCCGGCCACGCTGCTCAACGCCACCGTCTCGCGCCAGGGTTTTACGCGCGAAGCGGATATCGCCTACGGCACCGATCCCCGCCAGAAGCTCGATCTCTACCGGCCCGACAGACCGCGTGCCGACGGCAAAACGGTGATCTTCTTCTACGGCGGCTCGTGGGATTCCGGCAGCAAGAACGACTACCTGTTCGTGGCCCAGGCGCTCGCGGCCAACGGCTACACCGTCGTCATTCCTGACTATCGCCTCTATCCCGCGGTGCGCTTCCCCGCCTTCGTCGACGATGGCGCCCGGGTGGTTCGCTGGACCACCGATCGCGTCGGCGCCGACAAGGTCTTCGTCATGGGCCATTCGGCCGGCGCGCATATCGCCCTGATGCTCGCCGCCAACACGCCCTATCTCGGAACCGCAGGCGTCGATCGCATGAAGCTCAAGGGCGCGATCGGTCTTGCCGGCCCCTACGATTTCCTGCCGCTGAAGTCGGCGAAGCTGATCGAGATCTTCGGTGGTGCCAACAATCCGCAGATCGAGGCCATCACCTTCGCCAAGGCCCCCTTGCCGCCGGCCCTGTTGATCCACGGCACGACCGACACGACGGTCTATCCGCGCAACAGCACGAACCTCGCCGCAGCGTGGCGTGCGGCCGGCGCGCCCGTCGAGCTGAAGCTCTATCCCGACGTCGGCCATATCGACGTCGTGGCGGCCCTGTCGGACCTGCTGAGCGGCCGCGCGCCGACGCGCACGGACGTGCTCGCCTGGCTCGACGCGCGCTGAGCCGATACCTCCACAAAATCGCCGGAATGCCGACGGATGGTCCGGCCGCAGCATGATCTCGGGAAGCATGACATGATCGGGCGTCGCGGCGCCGTCGTCGGCGGTCTGGCAGCGCTGACAAGCGGCTGCTCGCCCGCGGCCATCCTCAATGCCACGGTGCCGCGCACCGGCTACATCCTCGAGGCCGACCTGCCCTACGGCCCGCTGCCCCGACAGCGGCTGGATTTTTACGCGCCGGTAGCACCGCGTGCCGACGGCAAGACCGTGGTGTTCTTCTACGGCGGCGCCTGGCGGCAGGGCGACAAGGCCGACTACCTGTTCCTCGGCCAAGCGTTGGCCTCGCGCGGCATCGGGGTCGTGGTCGCCGACTACCGCCTGTTCCCCAACGTTCGTTATCCGGCCTTCATCCAGGATGGGGCGCTGGCCGTCGGCTGGGCGGCACGGCGCTTCGGCAGCGAAAGGCTCTTTCTGATGGGCCACTCGGCCGGCGCCTACATCGCCAGCATGCTGGCGGCCAACACCGCCTACCTGCGGGCCGTCGCGGTCGACCGCCTGAGGCTGGGCGGCCTGATCGGCATCGCCGGGCCCTACGATTTCCAGCCGCGCAGCTATCGCTGGCTGCGCGACATCTTCGACGATGCCGACGATGCC
>DATGZZ010000325.1:0-2813 GCA_035296945.1 Reyranella sp. | reverse complement strand
CGATCGATGAGCCGCCGTTCGAGGCCTATGCCGTGACCTGCGGGCTCACCTTCACCTTCGGCGGGCTGAAGATCACCAACCAGGGCGAGGTCGAGAGCACCGACGGCCCGCCGATCCCCGGCCTGTTCGCCGCCGGCGAGCTGGTGGGCGGACTGTTCTATCACAACTATCCCGGCGGCACGGGGCTGGTGTCGGGCGCGGTGCTGGGCAAGCTGGCGGGCGACGGCGCGGGGCGGTACGTTCAGGGCAAGAATTGACGATGTCTTCCCGAGGGCGAACCCCCGGGGGACCTCCAGGCAACAGCAATGGTCCCTCGCTACGCTGGGGACGACGGCATTGTGGAGGAAAACAAATGAACACGATCACACGACGCAATGCGCTCATCGCCGGCTCGAGCGCTCTCGTCCTGCCCTCGGGCCTGCGCGCCCAGGCGACGTGGCCCAACGGCCCGGTCACCTTCGTGGTCGGCTATGCCGCGGGCGGCGGCGCCGACATCAATGCGCGCGAGCTTGCCAACATCGAATCGCCGATGATCGGCCAGCAGATCGTGGTCGACAACAAGGGCGGCGCCGCCGGCAGCGTCGGCGCGCGCGTCGTCGCCGCCGCCAAGCCCGACGGCCAGACCTTGTTCTATGCCGTCGGCACCAACGTCATCATCAATCCGTGGGTGCAGAAGGGCATGATCGACACCCTCGCCACCCTGGCGCCGATCTGCCAGACCACGGACTACCAGTACGTGCTGGTGGTGGACCCCAAGGTGCCGGTCAAAACCGCGGCCGAGCTGGTGGCGCTGGCCAAGAAGGATCCCGAAAAGCTCACCTTCTCGTCGTCCGGCGTCGGCGGCAACAACCACCTCGCGGGCGCGCTGTTCGCCGACGCGGCCGGCATCAAGATCACGCACGTGCCCTACAAGGGCACGGGCCCGGCATTGGCCGACGTGATCAGCGGCGTCATCACCATGAACTTCTCCTCGCTGCCGCCGGCCGTCGGCCAGGTCAAGGGCGGCAACCTCAGGGCGCTGGCGGTGACGGGCGAGAAGCGCATCAAGTCGATGCCCGACGTGCCGACGCTCAAGGAACAGGGCATCGACGTGGTGGTGAACGGCTGGCACGGCCTGTTCGCGCCCGGCAAGACGCCCGACGCCATTCTCGACAAGATCGCCGCCGCCACTCAGGCGGCGATGAAGGACCCGAAATGGGAGACGGCGCTCGCCAAGGACGGGCTGGAGATGCCACCCGAGCGCACGCGCGCGCAGTTCGCCAAGTTCGTCGCCGACGAGCACGCCTTCTGGGGCAAGAAACTCAAGGAACTGAAGATCGAGATGGAATGACGGGCGACACCATCAGGCCTTGCACGACAACAGGCCGTAGGGCCGCCTGCCCTCGACCGGTTGGGTGACGACGGCGTCGGCCTTCGCGGCGTCGTTCCAGGCGAGGAACAGCGGGCTGTCGAGCGATCGCGAATCGAAGAACACGCAGGCGTTCTTCGCCCTCAGGACCTTGGCGATCCAGGCATCGCGGTCGGCTTTCGTCCAGATGCTGCCGCGCGGCGAGGTGATGCCCGAGACCGAGCGGAAGCCGCCGAAGAAGTAGAGCAGCTCGGGATCGTTCATCGGATCGTCGGGCGTGGGCATGATCAGCTCGACGGGGCGCCCCTGCAGCTTGTCGCTGAGCAGCCCCGCGAGCTCCTCCAGCTCGGCGAAGGCCGGCGTGTTGCGGAACGCCGCCTGGTAGCGCGGGATGGGCGAGTAGCGGGACGCGATGTCGAGCGGCTGGCCCTCGGCGGCGCGGAGGGCGCGATAGACGTCGCGTGCCGCCATCGAATTCTTCCACGCATCGCCAGCCGCCGCGGCGTGGCGGACGAGCTCCGACCGGCCGGCGATCGCGGCATCGGCGATCAGCGCGACCGACACCAGCAGCAGCAAGCCGCGCCCGAGGCCGGGCCGCAGGCAGCGCCAGGCGAAGACCGGCAGCGCCAGCAGGAACAACGGCAGGAGATAGGACGGTCCGGCGAGATGGGAGAGATCGGAGCGCAACAGCGCGAAGAGATGCAGCACATAGGCGCCGAGCGTCACGCCGGCGAACTTCCAGACGAACTGCCTCTGTCCCCCGCTCGCCGCCTGCCATGAGCGGCCGAGATGACCAGCCAGCAGGCCGATCACGACCATGAGCAGCACGGCAAACCCGTAGGTCTGCAGCAGGGGGCGCAGTGCACCCTCTGTCTTGAGGGGATCCCCCGACCAGCCGTTCACGACCTCGAAGGTAAATATCAGACCGACATTGTCCGACCAGACCGAATTGGACACGCCGGCCATCACCAGCGCCGACTGGGCACTGGCGTGACGAAGGACGTCGACTGCATGGCCGATGCCGATCGTTCCCGCGACCAGCAGCACCAGCGTCGCCGCACCGCCGGCGAGGAACAGGCCGGCAAACCGCGCCAGGCTCGCCAGCGGCTGGCCGCCCACCGGCCCGTACAGGGCCAGCGAGAAGATCAGCACCAGCAGGCCGCCGGAAAGATTTTCCTGGCTGGTGAAGCCGCCGGCGCCCCATATCACGCCGGCCGCGACGGCTGCGATCCACGACCCGGCGCGCCGCCCGGAGTCCAGTTGGCCATCGGCCAGCAACAGGCGCGCCAGCAGCAAGGCGAGAATCGGCACGGCGATCCAGCGCGTCAGGATTGCCCAGCCGGCGAGGTCGATGACGGCGGCGGGGCTCGGCCACAATACCCAGCCCACCAGGCCGGCCGACGCCCAGCCCAGTCCCAGGACCTGCTGCACGACGACAAAGAAAGCGACGATGCAGAGGACATCG
>DATGZZ010000324.1:0-9015 GCA_035296945.1 Reyranella sp. | reverse complement strand
GGCCTGCTCCTTGAGATCGCCCGGAATCTCGACGACCTCGTACTTGGCGCCGAGGGTCTCTTCCAGCCAGATGATTGCCTTGTTGGCAACCAGGTCGACCAGGCCCTTGAAGCCCGACTCGGTCCCGATCGGCATCTGGGTGACCAGCGGCTTGCTGCCCAGGCGATCCTTGATCATGTCGACGGTGCGCCAGAAGTTGGCGCCGGTGCGGTCCATCTTGTTGACGAAGCAGATGCGCGGCACGCCGTACTTGTCGGCCTGGCGCCACACGGTCTCCGACTGCGGCTCCACGCCGGCCACCGAGTCGAATACGCAGACGGCGCCGTCGAGCACGCGCAGCGAACGCTCGACCTCGATGGTGAAGTCGACGTGGCCCGGCGTGTCGATGATATTGATGCGGTAGGTGGGGCCCGCGTAGGGGCCGGACTCAGCCTTCCAGAAGCAGGTGGTGGCGGCCGACGTGATGGTGATGCCGCGCTCCTGCTCCTGCTCCATCCAGTCCATGGTCGCGGCGCCGTCATGGACTTCGCCGATCTTATGCGACTTGCCGGTGTAATAGAGGATGCGCTCCGTCGTCGTCGTCTTGCCGGCGTCGATATGCGCCATGATACCGATGTTGCGGTAGTGCGCGATGGGAGTGGTGCGGGCCATGGGAGGGGGTCTTCTCGAGGGTTCTTTTGGGCCGGTTACCAGCGGTAATGGGCGAACGCCTTGTTGGCGTCGGCCATCTTGTGGGTGTCCTCGCGCTTCTTCACGGCGTTGCCGCGGCGGTTGAAGGCGTCGAGGAGTTCGGCCGAGAGCTTCTCGGTCATGCTGTGCCCCGACCGGTCGCGCGCAGCCTGGATGATCCAGCGGATGGCCAGCGCCTGACGGCGCTCGGGGCGGACTTCGACGGGAACCTGGTAGGTGGCGCCGCCGACGCGGCGCGAGCGGACTTCGACGGCCGGCTTCACGTTCTCCAGCGCCTCGTGGAAGGCGGGGACGGGATCCTGCTTGAGCTTGCTCTGGACCTCGTCGAGGGCGCCGTAGACGACGCGCTCGGCGACCGACTTCTTGCCACGCTCCATGAGCGTGTTCATGAACTTGGTGAGGACGATATCGCCGAACTTGGCGTCCGGCAGGACTTCACGCTTTTCGGCTGCGCGACGACGGGACATGTGTGCTTCCTCCCCGCCTTACTTGGGACGCTTCGCGCCGTACTTCGAACGGCGTTGTTTGCGGTCTTTGACACCCTGGGTATCGAGGGTGCCGCGAATGATGTGGTAGCGCACGCCGGGCAGGTCCTTGACGCGACCACCGCGGATCATGACCACCGAGTGCTCCTGCAGATTGTGGCCCTCGCCCGGGATGTAGCTCACCACCTCGTAGGCGTTGGTGAGGCGCACCTTGGCGACCTTGCGCAGCGCCGAGTTCGGCTTCTTCGGGGTCGTCGTGTAGACGCGGGTGCAAACGCCGCGCTTCTGCGGGCAAGCCTGCAGTGCCGGCACCTTGTTGCGCGCGGTGAGGCCGTGGCGCTGCTTGCGGATCAGCTGGTTGATGGTCGGCATCGACTTCCGGTTTCCTAAAAACGCCCTTGCTCAGGGTCAGATCTCGGGCCACCCAGGACAGGCTTCGGCGCAAAGCGAATACACGGGCATAGCGGCAAGAGCGCAGCGCCCGCGCGATCAAAAACTCTGCGGCCAGGAGGCCTGACTTGTAGCGGTCCTCGACGTCAGGCTGCGTCTTAGGCTTGCGCCTAACTACCAGCCCCCCGACGAGGTGCGCGCTTATATGGCCGCGACGGCATTGCCGTCAAGCGCAGTGAATCGCTTTTCTCTTTGATATCGTTGGCGTTTCCGGCCTAGGCGGACCGACTCGTTCCTGTCGGTCGTCGATGTGCTTGCGCAAGATTCTAACAACTACATCCTGTGGTCGCTCGAGTCCTCAGCCACTAATAAGTGGTGCAGCTCAGCCAGCCGCCAACATTCTGGCAGATCGTCTGCCGCGGCATCGACTGCCGCTGCTCCCACTGCCGTTGCCACTGGCGCTGGCGCTCGGCTTCCATGTGCTGCTGGCCGAACTGCACCAAGGCAGCGCCCATGGCCGACAGGGCAGCATCACGAGCTTCCATTTCCTCGGCGTGCTGGTGGCGGAGATGCTGGTCGACCCGATCGGCGATCTCGCGCGTGGCCTGGTTCGTCTCCTGGCGGATGGCCGCCAGCTGGCTGTTGGCGCCGCCCCAGCTCAGCTGGCCCTGGATGAGGGCTGCAAAGACAGTGTCCTCGTGCGCGGCATAGCGCAGCAGGATGTGATGCAATGGCGGCAAGGTCGCCACTGCACCATCGATCATGGCCTTCCGGCAGGGCGTTATCCAGTCGCGGTAGAGGTCGCTCAGGATCTGACGCTCGTCAGGCGTCGGTTTGCCGCCGTCGGAAAGCTGAGCCGAGGTCGGCGGACCGAATTTCAAGGCCAGCTTGCTGCCGAGCGCGGCGTAGCCATCCTGGGCGTGCGCCCTTGACCAGCAATCGTCGGCGACGGCAACGGCGCGTTTTGCCGTGTCGGCCATGCGCGTCATTTCCTGCTCCGCCGCCGTCGCGCAACCGCCCATTGCCAGCATCAGAACGCCCAAAGCCAAGATCCGCATGGTTTCCCCGATCCCGGCGGCAAGATGGCCGCCACAGCCAGGAGACGGGTGGTGTGTTCCGGGTGTTACACTCGGCGACCGAACTTTTTGCTGCCAGCAGACCGTCATTTACCCCGGCGCGGCGGCGCGCTATGGGCGACCCCATGCTGAACCACGCGACTGGTCATAGCTCGGCTTGCAAGCCGCCTTTCGGGGCGGGAGCCGTCGCGCGCGTGGTCACCTGACCTGAAGCCGACCTTCCCAGCCCCGCCGTCCACGGTGCGGGGCTGATTGACAGGTCCCGCTCCTGCGGCAACGCAAGCGAGACCTGACATGACGATCTTTGAAAAGCCCCTTCCACCGACGCCGGTCCTGGAGACGCCGCGGCTGCACCTGCGCCCGCTCGTGCCGGCCGATGCGCCGGTCATCCAGCGCCGATTTCCGCGCTGGGAGATCGTGCGCTACCTCAATCCGCGCGTGCCTTGGCCTTATCCGGAGGACGGCGCCATCCGCTTCATCGAGATCTGCCAGGGCGAGATGGCACGCGGCGAGAAGCACCACTGGTCGATCCGCCTGAAGGACGGGCCGGACGAGCCTGTAGGCAGCATCAACCTCTGGCCCGACGACGGGCGGAGCCGCGACATGCGCGGCTTCTGGCTCGATCCGGAATTCCAGGGGCGAGGCCTGATGACCGAGGCGGCCGACCGGGTGACCGACTACGCCTTCCGCGACCTCGGCTGGCCCCATCTCTGGGTCAGCAACGACGAGCTCAACCGCCCTTCTGCGCGCGTCAAGGAACGGCAGGGCGCACGCCTGGTCGGCTCTGAGCCGTTCCGTTCGGTGAGCGGCGAAGGCCGGCGTATGGTCTGGTTGATCGAGCGCGAGGCGTGGCTTGCGCGCCGGGCAGGGACAGACGCGAATGTCAGGCCGAAGGTGCCGTAATGATGGATACCCTCCAGAGCTACTGGCTAATGGTGAAAGAGTGGGAGGCCGTGCTCGCCCAACCGCTCTCGGACGAGGCCAAGCAGGCAGCCTGCCTTGCGCTTCTACGCACCTATGTCGATCGCATGGCGTGCGCCCGCGTCGGCCAGCCCAATCCGGCTCTGCGCTTCTATGCCGACATGCTGATGCTGCGAAGCTACATCCAGCCGAGCTTCACAAAAGGCAATGACCTCGAGCGGCTTGTGCTCTACCCGCTATCGGATTTGGTCCGGAATTGGGTCAGCAAACATACCGAACCGACTTCGGTCCGTCCGGCCTGCCCAGCGACGCCTACGCAATCATGAACACCACCGCTACGAGCCCGAGCGCGACACCGACGAACCAAGTCCGCAACTAAAAGGTTGTCAGCATCTTCGCGATCCTGCTTTGATCTCGGAAACGCCCTTGGATCAACGCCTTGGTGTCGACGCTGATCTCCGACGTACTGGCTTCGAGTGCCCTCACGTCGAGGTCCGGCGGCATGCCGCCATTGTCGCCGCCGTCGCGGTCGCTGCGAAACAAACGGGCGGTTGCAATCCGGGCGCGGCGGTCAGCCCTCGCACTCATCGGTCGTTTGCCAATTGTCCCGGTTCCTCGATCATTTCGTCGATCGCCGTCAGCGTCGCCGCTATTCGTCGTTCGAGGTCCTGCACCGTTCCCCTTATTTCCGCCGATGCAGGCGACTCGCTGATCGCCGGGGTCAGCAGAAGCGCTCTCAACACACCGACGATGCGAAGCATCATCACCAGAACGTCTGTGCTGATCGCGATCGAAGTGTCGTTATCGGCCATTGGCTCTCCCCCTGGACAGCCAACAAAGAAAAAGGCCGTCTCCTGATGGAGACGGCCTTTCTCTTCGAAGTGTTACAGCCGATCAGTCGTCCGCCGCGTGCTCCTGCTCGAGCGTCGGCACGGGCTCGTCCTCGCCGTCGGCGCCGGCCGCCAGGATTGCGCGGTCACGCTGGGCGGCGATCGCCTTCAGGCGGTTCACGACGCCGCCAGTACCCGCCGGGATCAGGCGGCCGACGATGACGTTCTCCTTGAGGCCCTGCAGCGTGTCGACGCGGCCGGAGACGGCCGCCTCGGTGAGCACGCGCGTGGTCTCCTGGAACGACGCCGCCGAGATGAACGACTTGGTCTGCAAGGACGCCTTGGTGATGCCGAGCAGCACCGGGTCGGCCTTGGCAGGCTTCAGCTTCTCGGACAGGAGTTTGACGTTCTCGAGCTCATACTCCTGCTTGTCGACCTGCTCGCCGATCAGGAAGGTCGAATCGCCGGCGTCGGTGATCTCGACCTTCTGCAGCATCTGACGCGCGATCGTCTCGATGTGCTTATCGTTGATCTTCACGCCCTGCAGTCGATAGACCTCCTGGATCTCGTTGACCAGGTACTCGGCCAGCTTCTCGATGCCCAGCACGCGCAGGATGTCGTGCGGCACTGGGTTGCCGTCGATCAAGAGATCGCCGCGCTCGACATAGTCGCCTTCCTGCACGGCGATGCGCTTGCCCTTCGGGATCAGGTACTCGACCGGCTCCGCACCCTCGCCTTCCGGCACGATCAGGATGCGGCGCTTGCTCTTGTAGTCCTTGCCGAACTCGATGCGGCCCGCGATGTCGCAGATGATGGCGAAGTCCTTGGGCTTGCGCGCCTCGAACAGCTCGGCCACGCGCGGCAGACCGCCCGTGATGTCGCGGTTCTTGCCGCCCTCGCGCGGGATACGCGCCAGGATGTCGCCGGCATGGACCTCCTGGCCGTTCTCGACCGAGAGGACCGAGTCGATCGACAGCAGGTACCGGGCCTCCTGGCCGTTGGCCAGCATGATCGGGTTGCCGTCGGCACCGTGGATGGCGATGCGCGGACGCAGGTCGCTGCCGCGCGGCTGGCCCTTCCAGTCGACGACGACGCGGTTGGAGATGCCCGTCGAGTCGTCGATCACCTCGCGCATCGACACGCCCTCGACCAGGTCGACGTAGACGGCCTTGCCGGCCTTCTCGGTGATGATCGGCAGGGTGTAGGGGTCCCATTCGGCCATCTTCTGGCCCTTCGTGACCGGCGTGTCGTTGTCGACTAGCAGGCGCGCGCCGTAGGGCACGCGATGCTTGGCACGCTCGCGCTGGGCGCCGTCGATCAGCACCAGCTCGGTGTTGCGGCCCATCACGACCGGCACGCCGGCGCTGTTGACCACGACGTTGCGGTTGCGCACCTGGACGTGGCCGTCGTGGCTCGCCTCGATGTTCGACTGCTCGGCGCCGCGCTGGGCGGCGCCGCCGATGTGGAAGGTGCGCATGGTGAGCTGGGTGCCCGGCTCGCCGATCGACTGGGCGGCGATGACGCCGACCGCCTCGCCGATATTGACCTTCGTGCCGCGCGCCAGGTCGCGGCCGTAGCACTTGCCGCAGACGCCGGTCTTGGTGTCGCAGGTCAGCACCGAGCGGATGCGCATCTCCTCGATGCCCGCCTTCTCGATCAGCTCGACCCCGACCTCGTCGATCAGCTCGCCGGCCTTGCACAGGACCGTGCCGTTCAGCGGGTCGACGACGTCGTCGAGCGCCACGCGGCCGAGGACCCGCTCGGAGAGCGGCTCGATCACGTCGCCGCCATCGACCACCGCACGCATGGTGAGGCCGTTGGTGGTGCCGCAATCCTCCTCGAAGATGATGCAGTCCTGGGCAACGTCGACCAGACGCCGCGTCAGGCAGCCCGAGTTGGCGGTCTTGAGCGCGGTGTCGGCCAAGCCCTTACGGGCACCGTGGGTGGAGTTGAAGTACTCCAGCACCGACAGGCCTTCCTTGAAGTTCGAGATGATCGGCGTCTCGATGATCTCGCCCGAGGGCTTGGTCATCAGGCCGCGCATGCCGGCGAGCTGCTTCATCTGCGTGGTCGATCCGCGCGCACCGGAGTGCGCCATCATCCACACCGAGTTGACCGGCTTGCCGGGCTTGGGCGTCGAGATGCCCTTCATCATTTCCTCGGCCACGCGATCGGAGCAACGCGACCAGGCGTCGACCACCTTGTTGTACTTCTCGCCCGAGGTGATCAGACCGTCCTGGTACTGCTGCTCGTACTCCTTGACCTCCTTCTGGGTGGTCGCGACCAGCTTCTCCTTGGAGGCCGGGATGACGAGGTCGTCCTTGCCGAACGAGATGCCGGCGCGGCAGGCGTGATAGAAGCCCAGACCCATCAGACGGTCGGCGAAGATCACGGTCTCCTTCTGGCCGCAGTGGCGGTAGACCGCGTCGATGACGTTCTGCAGGTCCTTCTTCGTCAGAAGACGGTTGATCAGCGAGAACGGCAGGTTGGGATGCTTGGGCAGGATCTGCGCCAGCAGGATGCGGCCCGGCGTGGTCTCGACCACGCGGTTGGCCAGCACGCCCTTGTCGTCATAGGCCTCGAGACGGCCCTTGATCCTGGCGTGCATGGAGAGCGTGCGGCTGTGCAGCGCATGCTCGAGCTCGCCGATGTCGGAGAACAGCGAGCCTTCGCCCACCTCGCCCTCGCGCTCGAGGGTGATGTAGTAGATGCCGAGCACGATGTCCTGGCTGGGCACGATGATCGGCTTGCCGCTCGCCGGCGAGAGGATGTTGTTGGTCGACATCATCAGCACGCGGGCCTCGAGCTGGGCTTCCAGCGACAGCGGCACGTGCACCGCCATCTGGTCACCGTCGAAGTCGGCGTTGAAGGCCGTGCAGACCAGCGGATGGAGCTGGATCGCCTTGCCCTCGATCAGCACCGGCTCGAACGCCTGGATGCCGAGGCGATGCAGGGTCGGAGCGCGGTTCAGCAGCACCGGATGCTCGCGGATCACCTCTTCGAGGATGTCCCACACCTCCGGCCGCTCCTTCTCGACCATGCGCTTGGCGGCCTTGATGGTGTTGGCCATGCCGTAGGCCTGGAGCCGCGAGTAGATGAACGGCTTGAACAGCTCGAGTGCCATCTTCTTCGGCAGGCCGCACTGGTGCAGCTTGAGCTCCGGACCGACCACGATGACCGAACGGCCCGAGTAATCGACGCGCTTGCCGAGCAGGTTCTGGCGGAAGCGGCCCTGCTTGCCCTTCAGCATGTCGGAGAGCGACTTCAGCGGACGCTTGTTGGCGCCGGTGATGACGCGGCCGCGGCGGCCGTTGTCGAACAGGGCGTCGACCGACTCCTGCAGCATGCGCTTCTCGTTGCGCACGATGATGTCGGGCGCGCGCAGCTCGATCAGGCGCTTGAGCCGGTTGTTACGGTTGATGACGCGGCGATAGAGGTCATTGAGGTCCGACGTCGCGAAGCGGCCGCCGTCGAGCGGCACCAGCGGGCGCAGCTCGGGCGGGATCACCGGCACCAGCTCGAGGATCATCCATTCCGGACGGGCGCCCGATTCGATGAAGTTCTCGCAGAGCTTGAGCCGCTTCACGAGCTTCTTGCGCTTGGCTTCCGACGTCGTCTCGCGCAGCTCCTCGCGCAGCCGCGGGCGCTCCTCGTTGAGGTCGATCGCCGACAGCATGGCGCGGATCGCCTCGGCGCCGATGTCGGCGCGGAAGGCGTCGTCACCGTACTCGTCGAGGGCGTTGAGGTACTGCTCCTCGTTCAGGAGCTCGCGGTACTTGAGCGGCGTCAGGCCGGGCTCGGTCACCACGTAGTTCTCGAAGTAGAGGATGCGCTCGAGGTCGCGCAGCGTCATGTCGAGCAGCAGCCCGATACGGGAGGGCAGCGACTTCAGGAACCAGATGTGCGCCACCGGCGAGGCGAGCTCGATGTGGCCCATGCGCTCGCGGCGCACCTTGGTGAGCGTCACTTCGACGCCGCACTTCTCGCAGGTGATGCCGCGGAACTTCATGCGCTTGTACTTGCCGCACAGGCACTCGTAGTCCTTGATCGGTCCGAAGATGCGGGCGCAGAACAGGCCGTCACGCTCGGGCTTGAACGTGCGGTAGTTGATGGTTTCCGGCTTCTTGATCTCGCCGTGGCTCCAGGCGCGGATGCGGTCGGGGCTGGCGATCGAGATGCGGATCTCGTCGAAGGTCGGCGTGCCCTGCGGCTGGCCCAGTACGTTGATGAGGTCGGTCATCTTTGTGTCCTACGGTTCGTTGGACGAATTCGCGAATAAGAGCTCAGCCGGCGTCCTTCTCAGGACGCCTGCTGATTGAGTTCGACGTTGAGGCCCAAGGAGCGCAGCTCCTTGACCAGCACGTTGAAGGATTCGGGGATGCCCGCCTCGAACGTGTCGTCGCCGCGCACGATGGCCTCGTAGACCTTGGTGCGGCCGGCCACGTCGTCCGACTTGACGGTGAGGATCTCCTGCAGGGTGTAGGCGGCGCCGTAGGCTTCGAGCGCCCACACCTCCATCTCGCCGAAGCGCTGGCCGCCGAACTGGGCCTTGCCGCCCAGCGGCTGCTGGGTGACCAGGCTGTAGGGGCCGATCGACCGGGCGTGGATCTTGTCGTCCACGAG